>JBOICE010000195.1:0-6040 GCA_050739815.1 Pseudomonas sp.
TTGGCACGATGCATAAAATAGAAGCCGAATCTTTTACCGTAATAAATGACTTCGGTGCACAAAATAAAAATGAACAGCTTAATAATATTTCAAAAACAGTTGATGACGGTCATTGGTTCGCCCCCGGAAGTCGCACTGAAGACCTGAGCATAGAAATATTGCACCTTGGCAACTTTGCTTTTATTCATGGCCAAGGCCTCACAATATTTAAAAACAATAAAACACCAGAAATTTTCTTTAGTGAGCTATGGCAAAACATTGACGCCCAGTGGTTTGTAATCAACTTACACTACACAACAGCCCGCAACTCAAACGCCCTGCGCAATGTATCGGCTAACTAGTGGTTCAAGTCGCTCGCTTCGCTCACTCGGGACGGGCTAAAGCCCGCCCCTTAACCAAACGTTAGGCAGCTCCGTAAACATTTCCTGGTTTAGTTTTTACCCGCAACACCGCGTCGCCAATAAATCGCATAGTTAGTGGCATTATTAAAGGGAGTTGGTTTATGCCGGACATCGTTACAATTAACTTACCGCGCTCACCCTTCCGCTTGGCGGCGTCAGCCTTTTTTTTCTGCGTTGCTACGGCTACCGTGTCGGGCAGGCCAGGCCTAACAACTGGCTCAAATCGTTCGCTTCGCTCACTGGGACGGGCTAAAGCCCGCCCCTTAGCCAACCGTTATATTTCACAGGAATATCACACATGGCTGTAAATCAATTGGAACGAGCGTTTCGTGCATGGCCTATACTCATTCAGGTTGCAAGACGCAGAAACACCATTACGTATGGTGAGCTCGGGGCAAAACTTGGTATTCATCATCGCGCAGTGCGTTACGTACTCGGAGTTATTCAAGACTATTGCCTTGAGGAAAAATTGCCCCTACTCACAATCCTTATCGTAAACGGCTCAGGTAAGCCCGGCACGGGCTTTATTGCCTATGACTTGAGTCGGTTTGAAAAAGGCCTTGCTGTAGTTTGGGATTGGAACTGGGAGGCGCATAAAAACCCATTCGCATTTTCCGCCTTTGGCGATTCATTAAACTCATTAATTATTACTCTAGCCAGAGAGCCTGAATCATCATCGGAAATATACGCACGGATTCCATCTCGCGGAATAAAACAGCTCCTATTTCGCTCTGCGCTACTTAAGGCGTACAAGCACCAGTGTGCCTTTACGGAGCTTTCATTTACAGCAGCGCTTGAGGCTTGTCATATAATCCCTTGGTCTTTAGCTAATGAAAATGAGCGCCTAGATGTAAGAAACGGGATACTACTAAACAGCTTGCATCACAAATTATTCGATCGCGGTCTAATTACAATATCAACAGATCATGAAATTGTATTCTGCGACCCGAAAGAAGAAGATGGTAATTATTCAAAATTCGATCGCCTACTTACTTCAAGTCTACATGGTCAAAAAATGTATCTACCATTCAGGTTAAATCAAAGGCCTTTGGCGGAGTACATTACAAAGCATCATCAAATCGCTGGCTGGGAATTCTGAGCAAGTGAAACATAACAAACGGTTCAAGCCGTTCGCTCCGCTCACTCGGGACTGCGTTCCGCAGCCCCTTAACCTGAACGTTAGCCATTACAAGGAAACCCCGTGGAACTCTTCAGCACACTGAAAGGAAAACTGACTTTAGCCACTTGCGGCACGATCCTTGTTGGAGCTACCGGCTTTCTATCAGACATTCAATCCATGTTTACCAGCCAGCCCACCACCAGTGTTGTAATCGACGAAATAAAAACAAAGCCCGTTGAGCTTTCCATACCATATCAAGAGCTATCGAACGCCAAACTTGCTAAAAAACATGTGAGCTCTGAAATAGAAATTCAAGCTACATATCTTGGCCCTTGGAACCTTGAGCAAGTATATGGCATTAAATTTCCAGATAATGTCATCACCCTGAATCACAGAGATAGTTCTTACACCAGTCAAAGCACACCACTAGGCAGTAGTGACTTGGCGATTCCAGATTTTGCCTTGACCGTACCAACCGAGCTATCAATCGAGGTATTAAAAATCAAGTCGCACTCTAAAATCAGGGTAAAAGGAACTGTCCACTCCTTTAAAAATAATTTCGGTCAAGACATTGTTGTGTTAGAAGCAACCCAAGTATTACCGGAAGGCTAACAACAGGTTCAAATCGCTCACTTCGCTCGCTGGGACGGGCTAAAGCCCGCCCCTTAACCAAACGTTAGACAGAAAAGGAGTTCGCATCATGACCGAAGACACAAAAGTAAAAGGGCCTGCCTCGTATCTCCCCTCAATTGAGAAAAAGTATGGGTATCCAATAACTCACTGGTTAAGTCTATTGGGAACAATTAGCGGTAAGAAGCATATGGAAATGGTGGCCTGGCTAAAAACTGAACACGGTATTGGCCATGGCCACGCTAACGCTCTCGTTGCGCATTACCTAGCCCTGCTAAAAACGCCTAACAATTACAGCACTCAAATCGTTCGCTTTGCTCACTGGGACAGGCTAAAGCCTGCCCTTTAGCTTAATCGTTAGACCGGTTGCTGGATCACGTTCGCGGAGGAAGAGAAGATATGAAAAAGTCAGGTTCGACCGAGGGCGGTGCGGCATCTAAGCGGATTGACGAAAGAATCGCCGAGCTTGGGGGCTGGCGCGGGGAGACCTTGGCCAAGATGCGTAAGCTCATCAAAGAGGCAGATCCAGACGTCGTCGAAGAGTGGAAGTGGATGGGCACTCCCGTATGGGAGCACGATGGGATCATCTGCACCGGCGAGTCGTACAACACGAAAGTGAAGTTGACCTTTGCCAAGGGGGCTTCGTTGGAAGACCCGGCCAAGCTCTTCAACTCGAGTCTCGACGGGAACGTAAGGCGAGCGATTGACATCCATGAGGGGGAGGAGGTCGATGCGGACGCGTTCAAGGCGCTCATCCATGCCGCAGTCGCACTCAATATATCCACCGGAAAGACAAGGCAAAGGCCAGCGAAGTAGACACACCGATGCAGCGCCGTATGGTTCTTGCTCGGAGCGTGTGCCAACGCGAGAGCAAATCGACCAAATGCACCATGAGGCTCATGAGGAGTGCTTCATCGCAAACTCGGTGAAGACCGATGTGCGGTGTGAGCCTGTGTATGTCTTCCTCTAACATTCCCATCGAAGCAGTCTGGCCGGTTTGCTAAATCGTTGCCCTCAAGGAGGGATCGCGCATGAAAGCCCGAATTACTGTCATTACCCTGGGTGTCGATGATCTGGAGAGATCGCTTCGTTTCTACCGCGACGGTCTTGGCTTGCAGACGGAGGGCATTATTGGCAAGGAGTTCGAGCACGGCGCGGTGGCCTTCTTTGATTTGCAGTCCGGTTTGAAGCTGGCGATCTGGCCACGCCAGAGCCTTGCCTACGATTCCGGCATGCCTCTGAACAGCCCAAGCCCAACTGAATTCACCCTCGGGCATAACGTCTCGTCAAAAGCAGAAGTCGACGCGGTTATGGCGCAAGCAAAAAATGCAGGCGCCGTTATCGTCAAGCCCGCTACCGACACCTTTTGGGGTGGTTACGCCGGCTACTTTCAAGACCCTGATCAGCATCTATGGGAGGTGGTATGGAATCCCCAACTGGCGGTCCAGGATTGAGGCCTAACCATTGATTCCAATGGGTGCCTTCGGCACTGCTAAATTCAAGCGTTAAGCCCAAGGAATCATCACATTGAACGCACTCCCAGCTTTGCTCATCGCCGGCAGCGCAGCGATCATTCTGCTGCTCGGCCTCGTCCACCTGCTATACACCTTCTACGGCTCCAAGCTGCTGCCGCGCGATAGTGAGCTACATGCGCGGATGCAGGAGGTTTCGCCGGTAATCACGCGTGAAACGACGATGTGGAAGGCCTGGATCGGCTTCAACGCCAGCCACAGCTACGGCGCCATTCTGTTTAGCGGGGTATATGGCTATCTATCACTGGTGCACGGCGCGTTCTTGTTCCAGTCCAGCTTCCTGCTCTCGCTTGGGTTGTTACTGCTGTTGGGCTACGTTTTCTTGGGCAAACGCTATTGGTTCAGCGTTCCGTATCGCGGCATCCTTTCGGCCAGTGTTCTTTATGTCCTGGCGTTGCTCATCAGTTGGGCCTGACCTGTCCATTGCAATGAATTCTGATAATGAGCATTACCGAATGGACAAGCGACGGTGGCAACCGAGGGCCACCCAGCAGGTTTATTCGGGCTGGCGGGTATTAACCGAGCTTGGGCGGGTACAATGGTCGCCCTCTCCTTTTCGGCCCTTGTCATGACAGACCCCATTCGCCTCTCCAAACGCCTTGTCGAGCTGGTCGGCTGCTCTCGCCGGGAGGCGGAGCTGTACATTGAGGGTGGCTGGGTCACGGTTGACGGCGAGGTGGTCGAGGAGCCGCAGTTCAAGGTGCTGGATCAGAAGGTCGAACTGCTCCGCGATGCGGTGCTGAGCAAAGCCGAGCCGGTCACCCTGCTGCTGCATCAGCCGCCGGCCCCCGACTCCAGCGCGGCGTTGCAATTGATCAGCCCCGCTACGCTGTCGGTCGATCATCGCTATGGCACTCGCCCGCTCAAAGGCCACTTCGTGCGGCTGAGCCCGACCGCGGCCTTGCAGGCAGATGCGGGCGGTTTGCTGGTGTTCACCCAGGATTGGCGCGTGCTGCGCAAGCTGACCGACGATGCGGCCAAACTCGAGCAGGAGTACATCGTCGAGGTGGCTGGAGAAATCGCCGAGCATGGGCTGAACCGGCTCAACCACGGCTTGACCTACAAGGGTTGGGTACTGCCGCCGGTAAAGGCCAGTTGGCAGAACGAAACCCGCCTACGCTTTGCCCTGAAGAACCCGCAACCGGGCCAGATCGCACGCATGTGCGCCAGCGTCGGGCTGACGGTCATCAGCATGAAGCGCATCCGCATTGGCGGTGTCTCCATGGGTAAATTGCAGCCAGGACAATGGCGCTACCTGGCGACTACCGAGAAGTTCTAAACGGCTGCTCACGATCTCGCGAGCTGATCCCGCGCCCGCTTGCTGACAGTGCTGCGGCGCTGTCTCTTTATGAATTAATCAGGACACCACAATGATCAATAACGATGTACTGCGCAGCGTGCGCTACATGCTCGACATCAGCGATGCAAAGATCGTCGAGATCATCAAGCTTGCGGATTACGACGTTCCACTGAGCGATGTGAGCGCATTTCTGAAGAAAGACGAAGAAGACGGCTACACCGATTGCAGCGATGAAGTGATGGCGCACTTCCTCGATGGCCTGGTGTTCCATAAGCGTGGCAAGGACGAAAGCCGCCCGGCGCACCCTATAGAGCTGCCGGTCACCAACAACATGGTGCTGAAGAAGCTCCGTGTGGCCTTCGAGCTGAAAGAAGACGACATGCACGCCATTTTGCAAGCCGCTGACTTTCCGGTCTCCAAGCCGGAGCTGAGCGCACTGTTTCGCAAGTTTGGCCACAGCAACTACCGCACCTGTGGCGATCAGCTGCTGAGAAACTTCCTCAAAGGCCTGACCCTGCGTATTCGTGGCTGAGCAACTCACCTCGCGAAGGGTGGCGAGCAGAGTCACCACCCTCCGGCGCATGGTCCTGCATTCCCAAGCGCAATAGTGCCTCCGCGATTCCCTCACGCCGATTAGGGTATGCCCACCTATCGCTCAGAGGACTCGCCATGCACCCTTACTTCTCCCTGCAAGGCCGCACAGCCTTGGTCACCGGCGGTACCCGTGGCATCGGCAAGATGATTGCCAAGGCCTTAGTCGAGGCCGGTGCCATGGTGTATGTCTGCGCCCGCGATGCCGAGGCCTGTGCGCAGACCGCTAGCGAACTGTCCGCCTTCGGCGAGTGCCGAGGCATTCCAGCCAACCTCGCCGACGAGGACGCGGCGCAGGCGCTGGCGGCGCAACTGGGCAGTGAAATCGGCCAACTGGATATCCTGGTGAACAACGCCGGCACTACCTGGGGCGCTCCCCTGGAAAGCTACCCGGTGAAAGGCTGGGAGAAGGTCATGCAGTTGAATGTCACCTCCGTGTTCTGCTGTATCCAGAGCCTGCTGCCGC
>JBOICE010000196.1:0-5912 GCA_050739815.1 Pseudomonas sp.
GTGCTAACCGTAGGTTGAGGTTTACCGCGCCATGATCTCCCAGGTGCGATCAGAAACTCTCCATCCAGGGGCGTAGGTCCAGTTCGTGTACCCAGCAATCGCGCGGCTGGCAATGGATCTGCCAGTAGGTCTCGGCGATATGCTCGGGGTTGAGGATGCCGTCCTGCTCCTTGAGCCGGTAGGTTTCCGGGAAGGTCTCGCGGATAAAGGCGGTGTCGATGGCGCCGTCGATGATCGGGTGGGCGACGTGGATGCCTTGCGGCCCCAGTTCGCGGGCCATGCTCTGGGCCAGGGCGCGCAGGGCGAACTTGGCGCTGGCGAAGGCGGAGAAATTCGCGCGGCCGCGCAGGGAGGCGGTGGCGCCGGTGAAGATAATGCTGCCGCGTTTGCGCGGCAGCATCACCCGTGCGGCTTCGCGGCCGGTGAGAAAGCCCGCCAGCGCGGCCATTTCCCAGACTTTGCGGTAGACCCGCTCGGTGGTTTCGGTGATCGAAAACTGCACGTTGGCACCAATGTTGAACACCACCACTTCCAATGGGCCGATCTCCCGCTCGATGGTCTCGAACAGCTCAAGCACCTGTTCTTCCACCCGCGCATCGCAGCCGAAGGCACGGGCGCTGCCCCCAGCTGCGGTGATTTCATCGACCAGCGGCTCGAGCTTGTCGGCATGGCGGCGCGCCACACAGGCGACATAGCCCTCGCGGGCAAAGCGCTTCGCTATCGCTCCGCCGGTTGCATCGCCGGCACCCACCACTAACATCGCTTTGCGTTCAGTCATCGCTTTCTCCTAAGTTCTATTTTGGAACCTTGCCGAATACTCAGTTCCTTTTTAGAACCTGTCAAGTTATGGTGAGCCATCGGCTTCTAGAGGTTTCGTCATGCGTTGGGAAGAACTCGATCAACAACCCTGCTCCCTGTCGCGCACCTTGTCGGTGGTGGGGGACCGTTGGACTCTGCTGGTGCTGCGAGAGTGCTTTCTCGGAGTGCGACGTTTCGATGATTTCGAAAAGCGTCTGGGTATCACCCGGCATGTGCTCGCCGATCGGCTGAAGAAGCTCACCGAGGCCGCAGTGTTGGTTAAGCAGGCCTATCAGCAGCGTCCGCTGCGTGAGGAGTATAGGTTGACCGACAAAGGGCACGATCTGTACCCGGCGGTGCTGGCGCTAGTGAACTGGGGCGACCGTCATATGAGCGGTGCCGAAGGCGCGCCGATCCGTCATGTGCACAAGGCTTGTGGGCAGGTCATGCACGGCGTGCTGGTGTGTTCCGAGTGCGGGGAGCCGTTGGCGTCGCGGGCTGTGGATTTGCGCGAGGCGCCAGCCTTGGCAGGCCAGTTGCTACCGGCGCATTGGCATGCCAAGCCGCGTGCGGCGAATTAGAACAGCCGGGCGAGAAGCGCGGTGACGGCGGTTTCTACCCGCAAAATGCGTTCGCCAAGCTGTACCGGCTGCAAGCCAGCCTCGTGCAGCTTCTCGACTTCGTAAGCAATCCAGCCGCCCTCGGGGCCGATGGCCAGGGTTACCGGCTGTTCGACCGCACGCGGGCAGGCCGGAAAGTCGCCCGGGTGGCCGACCAGCCCGAGGCTGCCTGCCGCCAGTTGTGGCAGACGATCTTCGACGAAGGGCTTGAAGCGCTTCTCGATCAGCACCTGCGGCAACACCGTGTCGCGCGCCTGTTCGAGACCGAGAATCAGTTGTTCATGGATCGCCGCCGGCTCGAGAAACGGTGTCTGCCAGAAGCTTTTTTCGACTCGGTAGCTGTTCAGCAGAATCAGCCGTGGCACGCCCATGCTGGCGACGGTCTGCAGCACCCGGCGGAGCATCTTCGGCCGTGGCAGGGCGAGCAGCAGGGTCAGCGGCAGTTTGGCCGGTGGCGGTTGATCCAGGCTGATCAGTAGCTCGGCCTCTTGTGCCTCGAGCCGGAGCAGTTGGCCTTTCCCCATCAAACCGTCGAGGCGACCCACGCGCAGGCTGTCGCCGGACTCGGCGCGATGCACCTCCTGCAGGTGCTTGAGACGACGGTCGCGCAGAATCACACGATCCGCCGCCACGAAGTCGGCATCTTCCAGCAGCAGCAAATTCACGGCTGGGTAGCGGGCGGTTGGTCGCCGTCGTCAGGGCTGACGGGGTCATCATCCGGATGCTCGCCGCGTTTGCGGATCAAGCCGCCGAAGAACAGGCCGATCTCGAACAGCATCCACATCGGCACCGCCAGCAGGGTCTGCGAGAAGATATCGGGCGGGGTCAGCACCATGCCAACCACGAAACAGCCGATCACCACATAGGGGCGGATCTTGCGCAGGTAGGCGACATCGACCACCCCGATCCAGATCAGCAGCACCGTGGCCACCGGGATCTCGAAGGCCACCCCGAAGGCGAAGAACAGCGTCAGGACGAAGTCCAGGTAGCTGTTGATGTCGGTCATCATCGACACCCCCTCTGGGGTGACGCTGGCGAAGAAGTGGAAAATCAGCGGGAACACCAGGAAGTAGGCGAAGGCCATGCCGGCGTAAAACAGCACGATGCTGGAGACCAGCAAAGGCATGGCCACGCGCTTCTCGTGCTTGTACAGGCCGGGCGCGATAAAGCCCCAGACCTGATGCAGGATCACCGGCATGGCGAGAAATAGCGCCACCACCATGGTCAGCTTGAACGGCGCGAGAAACGGCGAGGCCACGTCGGTGGCGATCATCGTGGCGTTTTCCGGCAGGTAGGCGCGTAGCGGGGCGGAGACGAAGGTGTAGATCTTCTGAGCGAAGTAGAACAGCCCGGCGAAGATCAGGAAGGTCGCGGCGACGCAACGCAGCAGGCGCGTGCGTAGTTCGGTGAGGTGCGAGACCAGCGGCATTTGCTGGTCGTGTTCCGGGATTTCGGCGCTCATGGGGCTCGCGATGGTTGTTGCGGATCGGTGGCAATGGGCGCGGCCGCAGCGGGGCTGACGGTGCTGAGCTGCTCGGCAGCCGGTGCGACCGGAGCTTCGACAGCCGGCATTTCGCTGGCTGCAGGCTCGCTGACAGCGGCTGGCGGCTGCGGTGGGGCGATCAGGTTTTTCGCCTCTTGCTCCAGCGCCATGATGTGCTCGTTGTGCAGTTGGCGGCGAATCTCGTCGGCGCCTATCTCGCGCTCGACTTCTTGCTTGATCGTGTTGAAGCTGCGCTTCAGCCGGCCAATCCACAGGCCGGCTGTGCGCGCTGCACCAGGCAGGCGCTCGGGGCCGAGCACCAGCAGGGCGACCAGGGCGACCAGCAGTAATTCACTGAAGCTAATGCCGAACATATTAGGGCGTGCTCACGGTAAAGGGCGAACCGCGTTGCACTCCCACATCGAGCGAGGCAAGGCGCGGGGCGCAGGCGATGGCCACCTCCTCGGCAAGTCCCGCAACGCCGCATGGCGCGATGTGGGAGACAACCCGAAGGGCCTGGACCAGAAAGTCGCAGTGCGGCGTTACTCGTCGTTCATTTGGAAAAACCAAATTTCTCTCCTCATGCCTTGCCCTGCGACTTTCTGGTCGCCGGCGCGGCCGTCCTTCACCGTGAGCACGCCCTAGCTAGTCCTTCCTGGCCGGCTCTTCAACCTTTTGTGCTTGCGCATCGATGGTGTGCGGCTGGTTCAGCGGCGCGGTCGGTGGTGCCGGCGGTTCGCTGGGTTTTTCTTCGTCGTTCATGGCTTTGCGAAAGCCTTTGATCGTCTCACCGAGATCGCTGCCCAGGCCCTTGAGCTTCTTGGTGCCGAAGACCAGTATGACGACGATCAGAATGACGACCCAGTGTTTCCAGTCAAAAATACCCATGGAGCTGTTCCTCTCGATAAATGCGTTATGCCGAAGGTTCGCGGGCAGCCTTTTCGGCATGTCCGGACAGACCGAAACGCCGATCCAGTTCATCCAGCACCGCCTGGGGGTGCTGGCCGAGTGCGGCGAGCATGACCAGGCTGTGGAACCAGAGGTCGGCGGTTTCGTAGATCAGGTCACTGCAGTCGCCACTGACGGCGGCATCTTTGGCGGCGATGATGGTTTCCACCGACTCTTCGCCGACCTTTTCCAGAATTTTATTCAGGCCCTTGTGGTACAGGCTGGCCACGTAGGAGCTGTCGGCTGCGGCGCCTTTGCGGGCTTCGAGCACTTCGGCCAGGCGGGTCAGGGTGTCACTCATGGTGGTGTCCTGCGGAACTGTAGATGGCGTGTGGGTCTTTCAAGACGGGGTCGACAATCTTCCAGGCACCATTTTCAAACACCCGATAGAAACAGCTTTCGCGCCCCGTGTGGCAGGCGATGCCGCCGAGTTGCTCGACCATCAGGATGATCACATCGGCATCGCAGTCGAGGCGCAGCTCATGCAATTTTTGCACATGGCCAGACTCTTCGCCTTTGCGCCAGAGCTTGCCCCGTGAGCGTGACCAGTAGATGGCGCGGTTCTCGCTGGCGGTGAGGCTGAGTGCTTCACGGTTCATCCAGGCCATCATCAGCACGCGACCGGTTTTATGGTCCTGGGCGATGGCCGGAACCAAGCCCTCGGTATTCCAGGTAATGTCATCCAGCCAATCGTTCATACGTTGTCCGTTAATGCGCAGCCGTTATGCATATAAGGGCGTATACCGCGCGCTGTTATACGCCGTGACCCAAGGCTGTGAATAGACCCAGTGTGCCAGTGCGCCGCCACTCTGGCTATCGGCGCACGATGAGGTAGAGTCCGGCACCGAGCATGATCCACGCCGGCCAGGCACTCAGCGCCACCAGTGAGGCGTAGGTTGTCGCCAGACTGGCACCGCCGGCCATGAGCGCGGCTCCGGTCAGGCGTAACAGCCGGCTATCGCGCGGTTCGCCGGCGACTGGTGCGGGCACCGTGGGCTGGGGCTGCGCCAGGCGCTCGAGTAGCTCACGGGTCATGTGCGCCAGATGCGGCACCTGCTCGACCTGAGTCTGCAGATTGTGCAGCAAGCTCTTGGGGCTGATCCGTTCGCGCATCCAGCGCTCGAGGAACGGCTGCGCGGTGCTCCACAGGTCGAGATCCGGGTAAAGCTGGCGCCCCAGGCCTTCGATATTCAGCAGGGTCTTCTGCAGCAGCACGAGCTGCGGCTGGATTTCCATATTGAAGCGTCGCGCGGTCTGGAATAGGCGCATCAGCAAGAGACCGAAGGAAATGTCTTTCAGCGGCCGCTCGAATATCGGCTCGCAGACGGTACGAATCGCCGCCTCGAAATCATTCACTTTGGTTTCCGCCGGGACCCAGCCGGAGTCGATATGCAGCTGCGCGACCTTGCGGTAGTCGCGCTTGAAGAAGGCGATCAGATTGCGCGCCAGGTAGTCCTGATCTTCCGGAGTCAGGCTGCCGATGATGCCGCAGTCGACCGCAATGTATTGCGGGCTCCAGGGCTGACGGGTGCTGACGAAGATGTTGCCGGGGTGCATGTCGGCATGGAAGAAACTGTCGCGGAACACCTGGGTGAAGAAGATCTCCACGCCGCGTTCGGCCAGCACGCGCATGTCGGTGCGCTGGTCGGCGAGGCTGGCCAGGTCAGTCACCGGAATGCCGTAGATGCGTTCCATCACCAGCACCTTGGGCCGGCACCAGTCCCAATACACCTGCGGCACGTAGAGCAGTGGCGAACCGTCGAAATTGCGCCGCAGCTGGCTGGCATTGGCCGCCTCGCGCAGCAGGTCGAGCTCGTCGTAGATGGTCTTCTCGTAGTCGCTGACCACCTCCACCGGATGCAGCCGGCGTGCCTCGGCGGAGGCCCGCTCGGCCAGCTTGGCGAGCAGGAACAGCCAGGCCAGGTCCTGGCGGATCACCGGCCGCAGGTTGGGGCGGATCACCTTGACCACCACTTCCTCGCCGCTCTTCAGCTGCGCGGCGTGCACCTGAGCCACCGAGGCCGAGGCCAGCGGCTGGCTGTCGAAGCGGGCGAACACCTGGC
>JBOICE010000197.1:0-6638 GCA_050739815.1 Pseudomonas sp.
GCCCTACTGATCCTCGTCTGCGCCGGCAGTGCGGCAACCCTGAGCCTGCTGCTGAAAGACCAGCCTTACCGGCTGGCGGGGATGTCTGCCTGCCAGGCTTATGCCGCAGCGTGTTTCGTTCCTTCGCCCTCCATCCACCAACTACTGCCCTGAGCATCGGCTTGCGGTCGAAGCCCTGGCCTGCTAATTGGTCGCACACGCTCGCCGGCAGCCAGGCTGCCGTGGCAGGTGCCTGCCGCCGCCATAGCCGCCAAGCAAAGTCAGAGGGGCCGGGGGTAAAGGAAACGATGTGGCGTAGGCTGGGTAGAGCCGCTTCTTGGCCAAACCCAGCCTATGGACCATGAGGCCGTCAGCCACTCAGGTCGGCAACACGCCCCGCGCCCGCGACAAGGTCAGCGCCAGGTCTTCGATCATGTCTTCCTGGCCGCCGACCGTACCGCGCCGGCCCAGCTCCACCAGCAGTTCGCGAGCGGAGACGCCGTACTTCTGTTCGGCGCGTTTGGCGAACAACAGGAAGGAGCTATAGACCCCCGCATACCCCAGGGTCAGGGCGTCGCGGTCGAGGCGGATCGGCTGGTCCATCATCGGCACCACCAGATCCTCGGCCACGTCCATGATGGCGTAGAGATCAACGCCGCTCTCTACGCCCATGCGTTTGAGCACCGCGACGAACACCTCCAGCGGCGTATTCCCGGCTCCGGCACCGAGGCCCGCCACCGAGCCATCGATACGCGCGGCGCCGGCTTCGATGGCCGCCAGGGAGTTGGCGATGGCCATGCCCATATTGTGGTGGCCATGAAAGCCGACCTCGGTGCCTGGATTCAACTCCGCCCGCAGTAAGCCAATTTTTTCCGACACCTCGGCGGGCAGCATGTAGCCGGCCGAGTCGGTGCAGTAGATGCAGTTCGCGCCGTAGCTCTCCATCAACCGCGCCTGCTCCAGCAGTTTCTCGGCGCTGAGCATGTGCGCCATCATCAGGAAGCCGACGGTATCCAGACCCATCTTCGCGGCCATGCCGATATGTTGCTGGGAGACGTCCGCCTCGGTGCAGTGGGTCGCCACGCGAATGGTCGAGACCCCATGCTCGTGAGCCATCTTCAGATGTTCGACGGTGCCGATGCCCGGCAGCAGCAACGCGGAAATCTTCGCCTGTTTCATCATTGGCACCACGGCGGCGAAATACTCTTCGTCGCTATGGGCCGGGAAGCCGTAGTTCAACGAGGCGCCGCCCAGTCCATCGCCGTGGGTGACCTCGATCAGCGGGATACCGGCGGCATCCAGACCGCTGGCGACCTTGACCATTTGCTCCAGGGAGATCTGATGCTGCTTGGCGTGCATGCCATCGCGCAGGCTCATGTCGTGGAGGATGACGTTCTTACCGTGCAGATTCATGAATTTCTCTCCACTTAGCGGGCGGGCAACTGAAGCGCGCCGTTGTGCGCCTCTTCGGCAAACATTTCGGCGGTACGCAGGCCAGCGGCGGTCATGATGTCGAGGTTGCCGGCGGACTTGGGCAGGTAGTCGCCGAGCCCTTCGACCTCGATAAAGATCGAGACCTTGTTGCCGTCGAAAATCGGCCCGTTGATCAACTTGTAGCCCGGTACATAGCGCTGCACCTCCTTGACCATATGCAGCACCGAGGCGCGAATCTCCGCCTGATCCGGCGCGCTTTCAGTCAGGCAGTGGATGGTGTCGCGCATCATCAGCGGCGGCTCGGCCGGGTTGATCACGATGATCGCCTTGCCACGTTTTGCGCCGCCGATCTGCTCCACCGCACCCGAGGTAGTACGAGTGAACTCGTCGATGTTCTGCCGGGTGCCCGGCCCCACCGAACCTGAGGACACTGTGGCGACTATCTCGCCGTAACTCACCGGCTGTACCCGCGACACGGCGGCGACCATGGGGATGGTGGCCTGGCCACCGCAGGTGACCATATTGACGTTCAGCGCGAGCTTTGCGGCGTGCGCCTTGAGGTTCACCGGCGGTACACAATAGGGGCCGATGGCCGCTGGGGTAAGGTCGATCATGATCACCCCCAGCTCGTTCAGCTTGCGGCTGTTCTCGGCATGCACATAAGCCGAGGTGGCGTCGAAGGCGATGCGGATATCGTCGTCCAACACGTGCGGCAGCAGGCCATCGACGCCTGCGGCGGTGGTTTTCAGGCCGAATTCGCGGGCGCGCTTGAGGCCCTCGGACTCGGGGTCGACACCCACCATCCAGACCGGCTCTATCCATTCCGAGCGGCGCATTTTCATCAACAGGTCGGTGCCGATGTTGCCCGGCCCGATGATCACGGCTTTGAGTTTCTTGCTCATGGTTATTCCTCGAAGGACACCCGGGCGCTGCCCAGGCCGTCGATGGTCAGGGAAAAGCAGTCGCCGGCCGTTACCGGCTCCAGCGGTACCAGCGAACCGGACAGGATGATTTCACCGGCCTTGAACGGAATGCCGAACTGGCCGAGGGTATTGGCCAGCCAGGCTACGGCGGTCAGCGGGTTACCCTGCACCGCCGAGCCAAGGCCTTCGTTGATCTTTGCGGCGTTCTTGAACACCTGCATGCGCAGGTTCGGCAGGTCCAGCCGGCGTGGGTCGAGGCGCTGCTCACCGAGCACGAACACGCCGCAGGAGGCGTTATCCGCCACCGTGTCCTGAATGCGGATACGCCAGTCCTGGATGCGTGAATCGACGATCTCGAAGCAGGGCATCACGCACTCGGTGGCCTCCAGCACGTCTTGCTCGGTGATGCCGGGGCCGACCAAATCCTGCTTGAGCAGGAAGGCGATCTCGCCCTCGGCGCGCGGCTGGATCAGCTTGTTGGCAGACAGTGAAATCGCCGCGCCCTCGGCAAACCACATCTGTTTGGTGAGGAAACCGAAGTCCGGCTGATACACGTCGAGCATCTGCTGCACCGCCTTGGAGGTGACGCCGATCTTCTTGCCGACAATGGCATCGCCCGCCGCTACCCGCTGCTCAACCACCTGCAGGGAGACGTGATAGGCATCCTCGATGCTGATCTGCGGCCAACGCGCGGTCAGCGGCTGCAAGGTGGTGCCGCTGCTCAGGGCCTGGTACAGCTCGGCGCCATACTGACGGCGCAGCTCTTGTTGACGGCCTGGTTCTTGTTGGCTACTTAGTTCTTGTTGAACACCTAGTTCTTGTTGACTACTGAGTTCTTGGCTCATGGCTTGGCCTCCGCGAGAAAGTCCAGGCACTGGCGGTTGAACAGCTCGCGGTGCTCGACCATCACCCAATGCCCGCACTCGCTGAGCAGCACGAAGCGGATGTGGCGGCAAGCTTCGAGCATCGTTTGCGCACCGGAGGATGGGCAAAACTTGTCGTCGACACCCCAGAATCCGAGAATCGGGGCCTGCAACTCGCCCAGACGGCTGGCCAAGTTCGGCACCTGCATGCTCGACAGCACGCAACGCGGCTGTTGCCGGACCACGACGACGCGCTCATCGACGGTTTCAGCGCTGATCAGCGACGGGTCGAACAGTTGCAAACCGAGCAACCGGCGCATGCCCGCCGCATCGTTCAGCTCACCGGCGGCGAAGGCCGCGCCCATCTTCTGGATGCCTTCCATCTGCAGGTAGTACTGCTCTTTCTCCATCAGCCCGCCCGGCGCCATCAGCACCAGCTTGCTCACCCGCGCCGGCTGATCCAGCGCCAACTTGATGGCGATGGCACCGCCCAGGGAATTGCCGACCAGCACGCAGCGCTGGATATCCAGGGCATCCAGCAGCCCCGTCAGGGCCGTGACGAAGAAGTCCAGGCTGTAGATGGTTTCCGGCTTGTCCGAAGCGCCATAACCCGGCAGGTCCGGGATCAGGACCCGATGGCCGGCGGCGGCGAACTGCGGGTAGTTCTGCTTGAAATTGCTATGGCCGCTGGCGCCGGGGCCACTGCCGTGGATAAACACCACGGGCTCGCCCTGCCCGGCCTCCAGCCCAGCCTCGAGCTCTAGATAATGCAGCCTGAGTCCATCGTTCAGCGTAACGAAATGCCCTTGCGGTCCAGCGCCCATGGGGTTCTCCTCGGGGTTCGCGGTTTGCCGGATTATTCCGAGGCGGCCTGGGCGCAACATCGTCCGACAGGACTAGCCGCGATGCGGCCCTAGTCCCTTCGGACGTTGGTACCGGCAGGGCCACGCCCTAGGATTGGCGCTACGAGACAGGCCGGCGACACAAAACAGCAAGCGAGGCAGGCATGCACGACCCGATGGATTTTCGCGGCAAGGTGGTACTGGTGACCGGCGGCGGCAAGGGCGTCGGCCGCGGCATCAGCCGGCGCTTTCTCGAGGGCGGCGCCGCGGTGGTGATCTGCGGGCGCGAAGCACCGCCGAGCCTGCCCGAACACGACGGCCGCCAGGCGCTGTTTCTACCCTGTGATCTGCGCGATTGGGAGCAGGCGGTGCAGCTGATCGAGGCGATAGTCGAGCGCTTTAGCCGCCTCGATGTGCTGGTCAACAACGCCGGCGGCGCCCCCAATGCGGATGCCGCCACGGCCTCGCCGCGCTTCTCCGAAGCTATCATCCGCCTCAACCTGCTGGCCCCGCTGAACCTCTGCCAGCTGGCCAACCGGGTGATGCAGGCACAGGCAGAGGGCGGCGCCATCATCAATATCTGCAGCGTCAGCGCCACCCGCCCTTCCCCCGGCACCGCCGCCTATGGCGCGGCCAAGGCCGGGCTGCTCAACCTGACCCGCTCGCTGGCGGTAGAGTGGGCGCCTAAGGTCCGGGTCAATGCGCTGACTGCCGGGCTGATCCGCACCGAGCAGGCCGAGTTGCATTATGGCGATCAGGCCGGCGTTGCCCGAGTCGCGGCAACCATCCCCCTGCAACGCCTGGCCGAGCCGGAAGATATCGGCGACACCTGCCTGTACCTGGCCTCGCCACTGGCGCGCTACATCAGCGGTGCCGATATCGCTGTACATGGCGGCGGCGAACGCCCGGCTTTTCTCGACGCGGCCCAGAATCACTAATCGGAGCACTCGGCAATGACCTCAAACGCCAGCCATAGCCTGCTGATCGACCTGCCCATCGAGCAGGCCTGGAGCAGGCTGCGTGACCTGACCCTGGCCCCGCATTACGTGCCGGACCTGACCGGCTGCCAGTTACATCCCGGCCCGGAGCGCGGCCTGGGCGCCAGCCGCCGGGTGTTTCAGAAGAACGGCCAATGGCTGGATGAAACGGTCAGCGAATGGCATGAGGGCGAGGGTTTCCTGCTGCGCCTGCATCGCGGGAAAAAAGGCGCGCCGGCGCCCTTTCGCGAGGCCTGGTTCCGCTACGCCATCGCCTCGGCCGGCGAGCGTACCGCCTTCACTGCCAGCCTGATCTATCGACCGGCGGGCGGCGTGTTCGGCCGGCTGCTGGACCGCCTGCTGCTTCAGCGTGCACTGAACAAGGTGGTGGCGCAGATCGCCGTGAACCTCAAGGATTTCTACGAGACTGGCGAAACCCGCAATCCGGCTTTCACCGGCTGCGCTTAGCTGGCGCGCGCTCACCCCCCGAAGACTTTCTGCTCGCCCCGCTCAAGCCGGCTGAGGAGACGCTGTCCCGGCAGGCAACGGACGATCAGCGTCCGCTGTTCGCCGGGGGTAGCTCAGGTTTCGCGAGGATACGGTAGGTGCAGCGGCGATCCCCGGCGAGGAAGTGCTCGACACGCTCGACCGTGACGCCGTCCCCCAGCAGTTCGCGGAACAGCGTCAGCTCGCCGCCGCAGAGCTGGGTGCAGAAGTGCGCGGCCTTGGCGATCGCGCAGTGGTTTTCCACCAGTTCGAGGGTGCCGTCCTGAGCCGGCCGGCACTCGGCCATGAAACCTTCCTCGCAGCGGATCCTGACCAGGGCCGCCACCCGCTGGTCGAGCGGCTGGTCCTGGCGGGGCATCTGCGCGCGATAGGCGGCCACCTGCTGGCGCGTCCAGCCGTCGGTCAGGCGCTCCAGGCCTTCTGCGCCGAAGGTGCTCTGCACCACCCGCAGCATGTCGACCGCCAGCCCCGCGTGGTGATCGGGGAAGCGCGCATCGGCCTTGGGCGTCAGCCGCCAGATGCGCGCGGGACGGCCAATCTTGCGCTGCTCGTCGCTGAACTCGACCAAGCCCTCTGCGTGGAGGACGGAAAGATGCTGGCGCACGGCCATGGCCGTCACCCCCAGCTGCTGCGCGACTCGCGCCGTGGCCTGCGGGCCGTCCCGCTTGAGCAGGAAGAGAACTCGATCCCGACCGGAACCGGGAGCCTCGGAACTCTTGCTGGTGATGCGCATGGCACTTCCCTTTCCATACTTTAGAAAGTTCATTATTGACAATCGAAGCTCGACCGTCTAGCTGTTGAATTTAGCGGCTTAGCGTCCTGCCACGAGCGTCGGTCGCAGCCTGGAGTGGCGCCATGAGTGAATTCGTCAAGATCGCCCGCGTCGGCGACATCGAACCCGGTAGCGGCAAGACCCTGTACCTGGGGGCTACGCCCGTCGCGCTGTTCAACGTCGGCGGCCAGTACTTCGCCATCCACAACAGCTGCCCGCACGAGGACGGCCCGTTGGGCGAAGGCACGCTCTGCGGCAGCGTCGTGACCTGCCCCATGCACGCCTACGAGTTCGACGTGACCAGCGGCGAATGCCTGACCGAATCGGCCTATCGAGTCGAG
>JBOICE010000198.1:0-6903 GCA_050739815.1 Pseudomonas sp.
TACCAAGGCAGGCTCGTAGGGTGCGGTGCCAACCGCACCATTCGGCATGGTGCGGTTCGCTGCGCTCACCGGCACCCTACACCGCCCGGCTGTCAGCTTTTCGTGACAGCCTGTAAAGCGCCTGCCCTAGACTCGATCAGGGCTCCGCGCCTATTGGTGTGCAAGCGCCACGGCGGCCTCAAGGTCGCAGGTTTCGCAGTTTTGGTCGCTGGCAGTCAAGGCGCCCCCGGGGCCTTAGGCTAGCGTGCCCTCTGCCATCGCCATGGCGAGTAACGACAAGAATCATTGACTGCCGACAACGCGGCAGGACCGAGGAACCGACATGCAAAAACCCCTGTGGACGCCCTCTCCGGCCCGCACCGCCGCCACCCGGATGGACGCCTTCCGCCGCCACGTCAATCGGCGCCACGGCCTCGATCTGACGGACTACCCCGCCCTGCACGCCTGGAGCGTGGAGCGGCGCGAGGCCTTCTGGCAGGCCATCGTCGAGTTCTTCGAGATCCGTTTCAGCAGCCAGCCACGGGCCGTGCTCGAAGAAGGCCCGGCCATGCCCAGCGCGCAGTGGTTCCCCGGTGCCACCCTGAACTTCGCCGAACACCTGCTGCGTCGCCGCGACCAGCACCCGGCGATAGTCGCGATCGGCGAAGACGGCTCGCGCGAGGAACTGAGTTACGCCGAGCTGGCCGCTCATGTCGCTGGCCTGCAACGCAGCCTGAGAGCCGCCGGCGTCGGCCTGGGCGACCGCGTCGCGGCTTTTATGCCGAACACCTGGCAAACCCTGGTGGGCATGCTCGCCGCCACCAGCCTCGGCGCAACCTGGTCGTCCTGCTCGCCGGACTTCGGCACCCAGGGCGTGATCGACCGCTTCGGCCAGATCGAGCCGACCGTACTGATCGCCTCGGCCGGTTATCGCTATGCCGGCAAGAACCTCGACCTGACCGGCAAGCTCAACGAAATCCTCGAACGCCTGCCCTCGCTCAAGCAACTGCTGATCGTGCCCTACTCATGCACCGAAGCCAAGGCCGGCGACTTCCAGACTCCCGCCAAAGTCGCCCTGTGGGCGGACTTCTACCAAGCCGGCGGCGAACCCGAATTCACCCAGGTCGGTTTCGACCACCCGCTGTATATCCTTTACTCCAGCGGCACCACCGGCGTACCCAAGTGCATCGTCCATGGCACGGGCGGCGTGCTCTTGCAGCATGGCAAAGAGCTCGGGCTGCACTCCGACCTGAGTGCCGACGACACGCTGTGCTACTACACCACCTGCGGCTGGATGATGTGGAACTGGCTGGTCTCAGGGTTAGCCCTCGGCGCCACGCTGGTGCTGTTCGACGGCTCACCTTTCCACCCTGGCGCGGAACGCTTGATCGACCTGATCGATGCGGAAAACATCAGCATCTTCGGCACCAGTGCGAAGTACCTCGCGGCCCTCGAAAAAGCCGGCGCCAAGCCCGGCGACACGCACCAACTGAAACGTCTGAAGGCCATTCTCTCCACCGGCTCGCCGCTCTCCCACGAGAGCTTCGAGTACGTCTACCGCGGGATCAAAAGCGATCTGTGCCTGTCGTCGATTTCCGGCGGCACCGATATCGTCTCCTGCTTCGCCCTCGGCAACCCGGTGCTGCCGGTGCGGCGTGGCGAATTGCAGTGCAAGGGCCTGGGCATGGCCGTCGAAGTCTGGAATGACGACGGCAAGCCAGTCAAAGGCGAAAAAGGCGAATTGGTCTGCACCAAGCACTTCACCTCGATGCCCGTGAGCTTCTGGAATGACCCGCAGGGCGAGAAGTTCAAAGCCGCCTATTTCGAGACCTTTCCGGGCATCTGGGCCCACGGCGATTATGCCGAGGAAACCGAGCACGGCGGCCTGGTGATTCACGGCCGCTCGGACGCCGTACTCAACCCCGGCGGCGTGCGCATCGGCACCGCAGAAATCTACCGCCAGGTGGAAAAAGTCGAGCAAGTGCTGGAGTCCATCGCCATCGGCCAGGAATGGGACGCCGATGTGCGGGTGGTGCTGTTCGTCCGCCTGCGCGAGGGCGTCGAGTTGAACGACGAGCTGAAAACCCGCATCTGCAAGGTCATCCGCGCTAACACCACACCGCGCCACGTGCCGGCCAAGATCATCGCCGTGGCCGACATCCCACGCACCATCAGCGGCAAGATAGTCGAACTGGCGGTACGCAACGTAGTGCACGGCAAACCGGTAAAAAACACCGACGCTTTGGCCAACCCGCAAGCGCTGGAACTGTTCCGTGATCTGCCGGAGCTGCAGAGCTAACTACCCGCACCCAACCCAACAAAAAGCCCGGACACTCCGGGCTTTTTGTTGGCTACACCCCCCAGTTATGGGTTGCAGCGCCCCGTAGGTTCAGAGGTAAGGACGGATCACCGCCAGCGCCCTGCCCATGAATGCCTCTTTCTCCCCAACTGGCGCCACGTAATGCAGTGCCGTGGCACAAGCATCCTCTCCCGCCAGTTTCGCTATCACCCACGCGGCCAGATAGGGGGACGACAGGCAGCCACCGGCTGTGGCCAGGTTGCCCATGGCATAGAACGGCTGATCCAGCACGCGCACGCCTGCCTCGATCACCCAGGGTTTGCTGGTTAGATCTGTGCAGGCTGGTAGCTCGCCAAGCAGTCCCAGCTTGGCCATCAGCAAGGCGCCCGAGCATTGCGAACCGATCAACTGGCGTTGCGGGTCGAGCCGAAGGCGCTCGAGAATGGCGCGATCCTCGGCAATCGCACGGGTCTGGGTACCGCTACCAAACAACACCACATCGGCGCTATTGGCATATTCCAGCGGCTGCTGAGCCTGCACGGCCACGCCATTCATGGAAGTCACCGATGGCTGTGGGCTGGTGATCTGCGCCTCCCAGCCCTGGCTGCGCATACGGTTGAGAATGCCCGCAGCGACAAAGCAGTCCAGCTCGTTGAAGCCTTCGAACGTCAACACGGCAATACGCATCACAACCTCCGGATCGCAGATTCACAATTGACTGCAAGCCAGAAATCTATGCGTCTTCGCTCAAGAGCGGTAAGTACAGCGGGAGTTAAATTTATCCGTACAGGTTGTGCGATCTCTGAGCAAAAGGCTGCGACCAAGCCCGAACAGCGTTGCGCGGGTTCGGGCTCGATCTTCACTCAAATCCCATGCCGGCCAGGGTCTTGCGGTGGAGCCTCTTGTTCCAACTCTTCGAGTTTCAACTCCAGCCCCCAATCGCCAGCATCGGCGACCTTGGCCGGTGCGGTTACTGCTGCCGCGGGTGTTGCAGGCGCTGCGCTGGGGGTTGCCGGTGTTTCGCGGTGAAGCTTGAGTTTGAGCCGCACGTTGTTCGCTGAGTCGGCGTTCTTCACCGCTTCGTCTTCATTGATGACACCTTCGTTGACCAGATCGATCAGCGCCTGGTCGAAGGTCTGCATACCGAGGTTCTTGGACTTCTCCATGATTTCCTTGATATCGCCAAACTCGCTGCGCTTGATCAGGTCGCGAATGGTCGGCGTGCCAAGCAGCACTTCCACCGCCGCACGGCGCTTGCCGTCGCTGGTTTTTACCAAGCGCTGGGAGACGAAAGCCTTGAGATTGTTGCCCAAGTCGTTGAGCAGCTGCGGGCGGCGCTCTTCCGGGAAGAAGTTGATGATGCGGTCCAGCGCCTGGTTGGCGTTGTTAGCGTGCAACGTCGAGATCGCCAGGTGGCCGGTGTCGGCGAAAGCCAGGGCATGTTCCATGGTCTCGCGGTCGCGAATCTCGCCGATCAGGATCACATCCGGCGCTTGGCGCAGGGTGTTTTTCAACGCGGCGTGGAAGCTGCGGGTGTCCACGCCGACTTCACGCTGGTTGATGATCGACTTCTTGTGCCGGTGCACGTACTCGACCGGGTCTTCGATGGTGATGATATGCCCGCCGCTATTGCGATTGCGGTAGTCGATCAGCGCCGCCAAGGAGGTGGATTTACCCGAGCCGGTGCCGCCGACGAAAAGCACCAGACCGCGCTTCTCCATCACTGTTTTGAGCAGCACTTCCGGCAACTTGAGGTCTTCGAACTTGGGGATTTCCATCTTGATATTGCGCGCGACAATCGAGACTTCGTTGCGCTGTTTGAAGATGTTGATCCGAAAACGCCCGATACTCGCCAGCGAGATGGCCAGGTTCATCTCCAGCTCGCGTTCGAACTCGATCTTTTGTGCCGAATCCATGATCGAGTCGGCGATGGCCGCGACTTCGCCAGCTTTCAGTGGCTCGCTGCCGAGCGGTTTGAGTACGCCATTGAACTTGGCGCAGGGCGGCGCCCCGGTGGACAGATACAGGTCAGAACCATCCTGGCTGGCCAGGATTTTCAGCATTGGATTGAGATCCATGGGCAAGGCGTCCGCAAGGCATTTTAGTTATTAGTCAGGCAGCTTTGAGTCGGTATCGGAGGTATCGATGCGACTCATGAAGCGCGGCTGCTGCACGATAAATCCAGCGCATTCCTGGCACAATGGCCGTCTTCGCTCAGATGAGAAATCGATCATGGCCAAAGCAATGGCTCGCCACATTTTAGTCAAAACCGAAGCCGAAGCCGCCGAGCTGAAAAAACGCATCGCCAATGGCGAGGCCTTCGATGTATTGGCTAAAAAATACTCGACCTGCCCCTCGGGCAAGCGCGGTGGCGACCTCGGCGAAGTGCGCCCAGGGCAGATGGTCCGGGCGATAGATCAGGTGATCTTCAAAAAGCCTCTGCGCGAAGTTCACGGCCCGGTGAAAAGCCAGTTTGGCTACCACCTGGTGCAGGTGTTTTATCGCGAGTGAGCTGAAAACTGCTGCGCTCGCCGCGTTTTCAACAGGTTCGGCAAAAGCACCGCCTAGCCCGTCTATCTCTAGAACTGCCCTTCAGCGCCCTAAACCGCTACAATCGCGACCCTTTCGCGCTGCGTGCGCTCGCTTCCTGGACCAGATTCGTGATCTCCACCGCCAATATCACCATGCAATTCGGGGCTAAACCCCTGTTCGAGAACGTTTCCGTCAAGTTCGGCAACGGCAACCGTTACGGCCTGATCGGGGCTAATGGCTGCGGCAAGTCGACCTTTATGAAGATCCTCGGTGGCGATCTGGAGTCCTCCGGTGGCCAGGTGATGCTGGAGCCGAACGTGCGCCTGGGTAAGCTGCGCCAGGATCAGTTCGCCTACGAAGAATTCAGCGTGATCGATACCGTGATCATGGGCCACGAAGAACTCTGGAAGGTCAAAGCCGAGCGCGACCGCATCTACTCGCTGCCGGAGATGAGCGAAGACGACGGCATGGCCGTGGCCGAGCTGGAAACCGAATTCGCCGAGATGGACGGTTATACCGCCGAATCCCGTGCGGGCGAGCTGCTGCTCGGCCTGGGCATTCCACTGAACCAGCATTTCGGCCCGATGAGCGAAGTCTCGCCAGGCTGGAAGCTGCGCGTGCTGCTGGCCCAGGCGCTGTTCTCGGACCCGGAAGTGCTGCTGCTCGATGAACCGACCAACCACCTGGATATCAACACCATCCGCTGGCTGGAAAACATCCTGACGGCGCGTAACAGCACCATGATCATCATTTCCCACGACCGGCACTTCCTCAACAGCGTGTGCACCCACATGGCCGACCTGGATTACGGCGAGTTGCGCTTGTTCCCGGGCAACTATGACGAGTACATGACTGCTGCCACCCAGTCGCGCGAGCAGTTGCTGTCCGACAACGCCAAGAAGAAGGCGCAGATCTCCGAGCTGCAGAACTTCGTCAGCCGCTTCTCGGCCAACGCCTCGAAAGCCAAGCAGGCGACCTCGCGCGCCAAGCAGATCGACAAGATCCAGCTGGCCGAGGTCAAGCCGTCCAGTCGCGTCAGCCCGTTCATCCGCTTCGAACAGACCAAGAAACTGCACCGCCAGGCCGTGCATGTGGAAAACATGGCCAAAGGCTTCGACGGCAAGCCGCTGTTCAAAGGCTTCAGCTTCACCGTTGAAGCCGGCGAGCGCGTGGCGATCATCGGCCCGAACGGCATCGGTAAAACCACCCTGCTGCGCACCCTGGTCGGCGAACTGAGCCCGGACGCCGGCTCGGTGAAATGGACCGAAAGCGCCGAGCTGGGCTACTACGCCCAAGATCACGCCGACGACTTCGCCGACGAGAGCAACCTGTTCGACTGGATGGGCCGCTGGACTCAGGGTGGCGAGCAAGTGGTACGAGGCACCCTCGGCCGCATGCTGTTTTCCAACGACGAGATCCTGAAATCGGTCAAAGTCATTTCCGGTGGTGAACAGGGCCGCATGCTGTTCGGCAAGCTGATCCTGCAAAAGCCCAACGTGCTGATCATGGACGAACCGACCAACCACCTGGACATGGAGTCCATCGAGTCGCTCAACCTGGCGCTGGAGAACTATCCGGGCACGCTGATCTTCGTCAGCCACGACCGTGAGTTCGTGTCCTCCCTGGCCACGCGCATCATCGAGCTGTCCGCCAGTGGTGTTGTCGACTTCAGCGGCACCTACGATGACTACCTGCGTAGCCAGGGCGTTCTGGTCTGATTACAGCTGCAACGCATCACTAAAAACGCCCCGTCTCGACGGGGCGTTTTGTTAAGGGCAATTCGCAGGCAAGGGCACCCTATCCGACGAAATAGATCGTTAGCTAGCTTTCTTTATTTTCAAGCAACAGCGATGATTGCACCTCTGTATGCGCCCCTGTGAAGAACTGAAATGCCCGCCGAAGACACCGCCACTCCAAGCTCTACGGCGATCACCCTACAGATCGTTTCTATTGTTTTTTTCACCTTCTTGGGCTTTCTCTGCATCGGCATCCCAATCGCCGTGGTGCCGGGTTTTGTGCATGACCAATTGGGCTATGGCTCGGTGATTGCCGGGCTGACCATCGGTTCGCAATACCTCGCCACCCTGCTGAGC
>JBOICE010000199.1:0-12482 GCA_050739815.1 Pseudomonas sp.
ATTGACTTGGAGTACATCATGACTCGTGCGACGCCCATCGAACGCTATCGCAACATCGGCATAGTCGCGCATGTCGATGCCGGCAAGACCACCACGACCGAGCGGATCCTGTTTTATACCGGGGTCAACTACAAGATGGGCGAGGTGCATGACGGCGCTGCGACGATGGACTGGATGGTGCAGGAACAGGAGCGCGGCATCACCATCACCTCGGCGGCGACCACGGCATTCTGGACCGGCTCGCGCAAGCAGTTGGACAAGCACCGCATCAACATCATCGACACCCCTGGGCACGTCGACTTCACCATCGAGGTCGAGCGCTCGCTGCGTGTGCTGGATGGCGCCGTAGTGGTATTCAGCGGCGCCGATGGCGTCGAGCCGCAGTCCGAAACCGTGTGGCGGCAAGCCGACAAGTACCACGTGCCGCGTATCGCCTACGTGAACAAGATGGACCGCGCCGGTGCTGACTTCCTCCGCGTGGTCGCGCAGATCAAACAGCGCCTGGGCCACACGCCGGTACCGATCCAATTGCCGATAGGCCAGGAGGAGAACTTCCACGGGCAAATCGACCTGATCAGGATGACGGCCATCTACTGGAGCGAAGAAGACCAGGGCATGACCTTGCACGAGGAAGAGATTCCGGCTGAGCTGCGTGGCGAGGCCGAAAAATGGCGCTCGAATATGATCGAGGCGGCTGCCGAGGCCAACGATGAGCTGATGACCAAGTACCTGGATACTGGTGAACTGAGCATCGAGGAGATCATGGCCGGCCTGCGCCAACGCACCTTGTCCTGCGAGGTGGTGCCTGCGGTCTGTGGTTCGTCGTTCAAGAACAAGGGCGTGCCGCTGGTGCTGGATGCTGTGGTCGAACTGCTGCCGGCGCCCACTGAGATTCCTTCGATCAGGGGCGTGCATCCAGACAATCTGGAGCGTACAGATGAGCGCCACGCCGACGATAACGAGCCGTTCTCGGCGCTGGCTTTCAAGATCGCCAGCGACCCCTTCGTCGGCACCCTGACCTTTATCCGGGTCTATTCCGGAGTGCTGAACTCGGGCGATGCGGTGCTCAACTCGGTCAAGGGCAAGAAGGAACGGGTCGGCCGCATGGTGCAGATGCACGCCAACCACCGCGCCGAGATCAAGGAGGTGCGGGCCGGCGACATCGCCGCGCTGATCGGCATGAAGGACGTCACCACCGGCGACACCCTGTGCGATATCAACAAGCCGATCATCCTCGAACGCATGGACTTCCCCGAACCGGTGATCTCCATCGCCGTTGAGCCGAAAACCAAGGCCGACCAGGAGAAGATGGGTATCGCCTTGAGCAAACTCGCCCAGGAAGACCCCTCGTTCCGCGTCAGAACCGACGAAGAAACCTCGCAGACCATCATCTCCGGTATGGGTGAGCTGCACCTGGACATCATCGTCGACCGCATGCGCCGCGAGTTCGGCGTCGAGGCCAACACCGGTAAGCCGCAGGTGGCCTACCGCGAGGCCATTCGCAAGGTCTGCGAGATTGAAGGCAAGTTCGTTCGCCAGTCCGGCGGGCGCGGCCAGTACGGCCACTGCTGGATACGCTTCGAGCCAGCCGACGAGGGCCAGGAAGGGCTGCAATTCACCAACGAGGTGGTCGGTGGGGCCATTCCAAGGGAATTCATCCCCGCCATTCAGAAAGGCATCGAGGAGCAGATGAGAAATGGCGTGCTCGCCGGCTACCCATTGCTCGGCCTGAAGGCAGCCGTCTTCGACGGCTCATTCCACGACGTCGACTCCAGCGAGATGGCCTTCAAGATCGCCGCCTCCATGGCCACCAAGCAGCTGTCGCACAAGAGCGATGCGGTGCTGCTGGAACCGGTGATGAAACTCGAAGTGGTGACACCCGAGGAATACATGGGCGACATCATGGGCGACCTCAACCGCCGTCGTGGCCTGATTCACGGCACGGAGGATGGCGTCTCGAGCAAGATCGTCCGAGCCGAGGTGCCGCTGGGTGAAATGTTCGGCTACGCCACCGACGTGCGCTCGATGTCCCAGGGCCGCGCGAGCTTCTCAATGGAGTTCACCAAGTACGCGCCAGCTCCGCCGAGCATCACTGATGCCATCATCAAGAAGCAGGGGTGAGCGAGGCCGGCTGCAACGGATTCGCGCTCCGAAATCCTGCCCCCGTAGCCGTGCATTCGCACGTGCCAAATACCGCTGCAGGCTAGGGGCGCGGTCTTGAGTCGGCAGTCGTCGAGCGGTAGTCGACAGGCTAACCGTTCATTTCTGCCATGAGCGTCCTGACCAGCTCCGCTGCCGGCATCTCGCGGGCGAGCGGTGCGCCCTGCCCGGCCCATTGCACGGCGAAATCATGGTTGCCCTTGGCGCTGGCGGCAGCGTGCAACGCCTTCGCGGCATCGTAGGTGATGGGGTAATCCGGCAGCACATACGCCCCGGGGGCACCAACTTCGCTAAACATCCGGTTGATGATGCCGCGTGCCGGGCGCCCGGATATCACGCTGGTGATCTGCGTGTGCCTGACACGATCGCTTTTCATCGTCTGCCGGTAGGCCGCATTGGCGGAAGACTCGGGACAGAGGATGAATGCAGTGCCCAGCTGAGCGGCGCTGGCACCCAAGGCCATGGCTGCCGCGATGCCCTGCCCATCCATGATGCCGCCAGCGGCGATAACCGGAAGCTGCGACTGCTTGGCTATCAACCGCACCAAAGCTAATGTTCCGATACCCGCATCGCCCCGTTCCGGCTCGAACACCCCCCGATGCCCACCGGCCTCGATGCCCTGGGCGACAATGAAATCGACCCCGGCCTCTTCCACGAGAGCCGCCTCTTCAACTGTGGTTGCGCTGGCCAGCAGGGTAATACCGGCCTGCTTCAACGCACGGATCTGCTCCCTCGGCGGCAGGCCAAAGTGAAAACTGACCACCGCAGGACGCTCGCTGAGCAACACCTCAAGCATCGCCTCATCCTGCAGGAAGCTTGTATAGATTTCCCTCAGCTCTGTCGGTGGCGCGGCGCCGAACTCGGCGAAGTAGGGTTTGAGGTATTCCAGCCAGGCGGCTTCTACTTGCGCATTGGCTACGGCTGGGCGGTGACAGAAAAGGTTGACGTTGAATGGTTTGCTAGTCAGCGCGCGGGTTTCGCGGATCATCACACGCGCCTGTTCCGGCGTGCTGGCGCCGATGCCAATTGAACCGAGACCGCCAGCATTCGAGACGGCCGCTGCCAGCCGAGGCGTTGAGACACCGACCATGGGAGCCTGGATGATTGGGAGCTCAACCCCTGGGATTTGCGTTGCCTTGTCTTTCATTCGATTCCACCTGAAAAAGCGCTTGGAAAGGCATCGGCATTCGATGCCCAGGAAATACTGGGCTCAAAGCATCGTCATAGGCTGTCGAAACGTAAAGGCTTTAACTGAAGAAATACCCATGGCTTAGCCGATCCGGCACCTACAAATGTAGGGTCCCAAGGCTATGAATATTCGCTCTCTGGTGGATATATAGTGCAGCTACACGCAGGCCTGCCCAGTCCATCGCCACTCTTCGGCAAGAAAAAAGCCCGGCCAGTGCCGGGCTTTCAGTCGAGCAACCGCTGCAAATCAAGCCACACGATGTGCGCCTTGCAGGCGATCCGAACCACTTTCGGCGATGCGGTTTGCACCGGTACGGTCGGAGCCACCTTCGGCAACGCGGTTTGCGCCGGTGCGGTCGGAGCCGCTTTCAGCAACATAGCTGTAGCTGGTTTTGACTGCATTCTGAGTGAACTCGGGTTGGTCGTACGGCAGAGCAAAAACACTAGCGGACAGGCTGGCCAGGATTAGGCTGGCGAAGACTTGGCTTTTCATTTGGCGGCTCCTCGTGGGGGCTGGAAAGTGGGTACGGAGCCTATGGTACTCACGAGGTTTCGATTAAGAAGTGAAGGGTCGCGATAGTAAGCATCAACGTCATTAATTGTTAAAAATCCCCTTTTCTATCATTGGCTTACTATGACTTCACAGCCCCTTCGAGTGAATGCAGCCCAGTTCTTGAAGTAGGGAAAGCCCATGGGGCGCTGGTGAATGCCCTCGCTGATCAGTACGCGCAACTCAAAGCGCGATCGCCTCATTGAGGTGCCAAGCCAACCGAGTCTTCATCCACCCGAATTGCAGGGCAGCCTCGACCCGAATTACCAACTCGGTCGAGGTTTCGATGTTGGGACTTGCGTCCAGCAGCAATAGGCTAAGCTTTTTTCAGCGAGCCCTAGCGTCGGCACTGGAAAGTGTCCAGCCCAGAAGTTCAGCAGTCCTGGATCTCATCCCGACCGGCACATCCACCGCGAACCATTTCGCGTAGAACCTGTTCAAGATCATCGCCTGCAGCGCGGCGGATTTTGTGCAGGTTCTCAGGACTGATGTCATGACCGAACCCCTTCTCAGCTTCGATGAACTCAAGCGTGCCGCCGCTAGCGGCGAGATCGACACCGTACTCGCCTGTATGGCCGATATGCAGGGCCGCTTGGTCGGCAAGCGCTTTCAGGTCGAGTTTTTCCTCGACAGCGGCCACGAAGAAACCCATTGCTGTAACTACTTGCTGGCCGATGACATCGACATGGAGCCGGTGCCAGGCTACGCCGCGGCCAGTTGGAGCAAAGGCTACGGCGACTTCGTGCTCAAGCCCGACATGGCCACGCTGCGCCGTGTGCCTTGGCTGGAATGCACGGCGCTGGTGCTCTGCGATGTGCTCGATCACCACCATCGCCAAGACCTGCCGCACAGCCCGCGGGCGATCCTGAAAAAGCAGGTGGCGCGACTGCGCGAGCGTGGCTACACCGGCATGTTCGCCTCCGAACTGGAGTTCTACCTGTTCGACGAGAGCTACGAGGCGATCCACGAGCGGAACTACCACAACCCGAAAACCGCCGGCCACTACATCGAGGATTACAACATCCTGCAAACCACCCGCGAGGAGCCGGTGTTGCGCGCGATTCGCAAGCATCTGCAGGCCTGCGGGATTCCCGTGGAAAACTCCAAAGGCGAATGGGGGCCGGGCCAAGAAGAGATCAACATCCGTTATGCCGACGCCCTGAGCATGGCCGACCGCCACGTCATCATCAAGCATGCCTGCAAGGAGATCGCGCAGTTGCAGGGCAAGGCAATCACCTTCATGGCCAAGTGGCGCTATGACCTCGCCGGCTCCAGCAGCCATATCCACAATTCGCTGTGGGATAAGAATGCCAGGAAGCCGCTGTTCTTCGACCCCAAGGCTGAATTCGGCATGTCGAAGCTGATGCGCTCCTGGGTCGCCGGGCAGCTCAAATACGCCAACGACATCACCTGTTTTCTCGCGCCCTACATCAATTCCTACAAGCGCTTCCAGGCCGGCACCTTCGCGCCGACGCGGGCGGTGTGGAGCCGGGACAATCGCACCGCCGGCTTTCGTTTATGCGCCGAAGGCAGCAAGGCCATCCGTATCGAATGCCGCATCGGCGGCGCCGACCTTAACCCCTACCTGGCCTTCGCTGCCTTGATCGCCGCGGGCCTGGCCGGTATCGACGAAAAACTCAGCCTCGCGGCGCCCTTTGAGGGCGATGCCTACCTCGACGAGCACTTGCCGGAAGTGTCGAAGACCCTGCGCGGGGCCACCGCCGCGCTCCGGGCCTCGGCCATGTTGCGCGAGGCGTTCGGCGACGAAGTGATCGACCACTATGTGCACACCGCCGACTGGGAGCAGAAGGAGTACGACCGGCGGATAACCGATTGGGAACTGCGGCGCGGCTTCGAGCGCTATTGAGAAACCTATGACGGCAACTATTCAACTCATCTCACCAGTCGATGGCCGGGTCTATGCCGAACGCCGCTACGCCGATGCGGCGCAGATCGAGCTCACGCTGGCGGCGGCTTCAGCCGCCCAGGCGCAATGGCAGCGCCGGCCACTGGGCGAACGCGCGGCCTTGTGCAGCGCCGCCGTGGACGCAATGCTGGCGATGAGCGCTGAGATAGTGCCGGAACTGGCCTGGCAGATGGGCCGGCCGGTGCGCTATGGCGCCGGCGAGCTGCGCGGCTTCGAAGAGCGCGCCCGCTACATGATCGCCATCGCGCCCGAAGCCCTGGCTGCGGTCGAGCCCGCGCCCACTGCGGGATTTCGCCGGCAGATCAAACGCGAGCCGCTGGGCACGGTACTGGTGGTCGCACCCTGGAATTATCCCTACCTGACCGCGGTGAATTCGATCATTCCGGCATTGATGGCTGGCAACAGCGTCATCCTCAAGCACGCCACGCAAACACTGCTGGTCGGCGAGCGTTTCGCCGAGGCGTTCCGTCGAGCACAGCTACCTGCTGGCCTGTTCCACAACCTGCTACTCGATCATGGGCAAACCGCCGCAATCATTGCCTCGGGGCGCGTACAGCAGGTGAATTTCACCGGCTCGGTCGATGCAGGCAAGGCGATGGAGGCCGCCGCCGAGGGGCGCTTCCTCGGCCTCGGGCTGGAACTCGGCGGCAAAGACCCGGCCTACGTGCGTGCCGACGCCAACCTGGAGCATGCGGTGGAAAACCTGGTGGACGGCAGCTTCTTCAACTCCGGGCAGAGCTGCTGCGCCATCGAACGCATCTATGTCGATAAGAAAATCTACCCGGCCTTCGTCGAACGCTTCGCTGACTTGACCCGCCAATACGTACTCGGCAACCCGCTGGACGAGACCACCACACTCGGCCCGCTGGTCAAACCCAGCGCCGCAGAATTCGTCCGTGGGCAAATTGCCGAAGCACTGGCGCAAGGCGCCAGGGCGCTGATCGATCCAAGAACCTTTCCCGCCGATGCACCTGGCAGCGCCTATCTCGCCCCACAAGTGTTGGTCGACGTTACCCATGAGATGTCGGTGATGCGCGACGAGAGCTTCGGCCCAGTGGTCGGCATCATGCCGGTGGCCGGCGACGACGAAGCCATCGCCCTGATGAACGACAGCGAATTTGGGTTAAGCGCGTCCATCTGGACGCAAGATCTCGAGGCGGCCGAACGCCTGGGCGATGCAATCGCCACCGGCACCGTCTTCATGAATCGCTGCGACTACCTGGACCCCGCCCTGGCCTGGACCGGGGTGAAAAACAGCGGGCGCGGCACAACGCTGTCGCGCCTCGGCTATGAAACCCTGACCCGGCCGAAATCCTTCCATCTGCGCCACGAGATCTGAACATGAGCCTGACCGCGAACTGGAACTACCCCACGAGCATCCGCTTCGGCGTCGGGCGCATCGCAGAGCTGGCCGAGATTTGCCGTAGCCAGGGCATCCAGCGCCCGCTACTGGTCACCGACAGTGGCCTGGCGCGCGCACCGATCACCGCGGCGGCACTTGAGTCATTGCGTGCCGCCGGCCTCGGCGTGGCGCTGTTTTCCGATCTCAAACCCAACCCGGTCGAAGCCAACTTGGCGGGCGGCCTCGACGCCTACCGCGCCGGCCAACACGATGGCGTGGTCGCCTTCGGCGGTGGCAGCGGCCTGGATATGGGCAAACTCATTGCCTTCATGAGCGGCCAGACCCGGCCCGTCTGGGATTTCGAAGACATCGGCGACTACTGGACGCGTGCCGACGAGAGCGGCATCGCCCCGGTCATCGCGGTGCCAACCACCGCCGGCACTGGCTCGGAAGTGGGCCGCGCGGCGGTCATCATCGACGACCGCACGCACACCAAACGCATCATCTTTCACCCGAAGATGATGCCGCGCGTGGTCATCAGCGACCCGGCCCTAAGCGTCGGCATGCCGGCGAAGATCACCGCCGGCACCGGCATGGATGCCTTTGCGCATTGCCTCGAGGCCTACTGCGCGCCAGGTTTTCATCCCATGGCCGACGGCATTGCGGTTGAGGGCATGCGGCTGGTGGCGAACGCGCTGGTGCGTGCGGTGCACACCCCCGGCGACCTCGACGCCCGTGCGCAGATGTTGGCGGCAGCCGCAATGGGCGCCACCGCATTCCAGAAAGGTTTAGGCGGCATGCACGCGCTCTCGCACCCGGTGGGCGCCCTGTACGACACTCACCACGGCATGACCAATGCCACCTTCATGCCCTATGTGTTGAAGTTCAATCGCGTGGCCATCGAGGAGCGCATCACTCGGCTGGCGGCCTACCTGCGCCTGCCAACCCCAGGCTTCAACAGTTTCATGGCCTTCGTCCTCAAGCTGCGCAAGGACATCGGCGTGCCCAATACCTTGCCTGAGTTGGGTGTCGATAATCTGCAGGCCGAGTTGATCGCAGACATGGCGATTGTCGACCCTTCCGCCGGCGGCAACCCGCTGCCATTGACACGCGAAGGCGCCGCCGAGATTTTCAGCGCGGCTTACCACGGCCGTCTGTAGAGCAGTTGACTGTCCATGCTTGAGGTTTGAACACGCAGCTTGGATGGGTTTAAGCCGTAAGTGACAGGAGCAGTACGACAAGGGGTCGAGTGCAGAAGCGAAGCCAGCCCATTCGGCAACGCACAACGCGGATAGAGGTGCATCAAAACCTACTTAGGGGCACACAGTATGAGTCCAGTAAACCAACCCGGCGCCACCGCGCCGCAAGACGACGACGTCAAGTTGTTGCACAGCATGGGCTATGCCCAGGAACTCTCGCGACGAATGGGCGTTTTCTCCAACTTTGCGATTTCCTTCTCGATCATCTGCATCCTCTCGGGTGGCATCAATTCGCTGGCGCAAGGCATTTCCGGCGCAGGCGGCGCGGCTATCGGCATCGGCTGGCCGATCGGCTGTCTGATCTCCGGGGTTTTCGCCATGGCCATGGCCCAGATTTCCTCGGCCTACCCCACCGCTGGCGGCCTCTATCACTGGGGCTCGATTCTCGGCAATCGCTTCACCGGCTGGCTCACCGCCTGGTTCAACCTGTTGGGGCTGGTGACCGTGCTGGGCGCAATCAACGTCGGCACCTACTACTTCTTTTTCGGCGCCTTCGGACCGGCCCTGGGAATGGAGGACACGATCACCACACGAATCATTTTCCTGGCGATCCTGACCGGCCTCCAGGCGTTGTGTAACCATTTCGGCATCGGTCTGACCGCGAAGCTCACCGACTTCTCGGGCTACCTGATCTTCGCCACGGCAATCGCGCTGACGATCGTCTGCCTGGTTGCAGCACCCAGCTACGAGTTCGCCCGCTTGGTTACCTTCGGCAACTACTCCGGCGCGGCTGGCGGCAATGTCTGGCCAGAGGTCTCGAACAGCTGGATTTTCATGCTCGGCCTGCTCCTGCCGATCTACACCATCACCGGCTACGACGCCTCCGCGCATACCTCCGAAGAGACCCACCAGGCAGCCCACTCGGTGCCGCGCGGGATGGTGATGTCGGTGGTCTGGTCGCTGCTGTTCGGCTGGGTCATGCTCTGCTCCTTCGTCCTCATGCTGCCCAGCATGGACGAGGCGGCGAAACAGGGCTGGAACGTGTTCTTCTGGGGCATGGATACCCAGGTGAACCCGGCCGTTAAATCGCTGCTGTACCTCGCGATTTTCATCTCGCAGGGGCTCTGCGGCTTGGCAACCGTGACCTCCGTCTCGCGCATGATCTTCGCCTTCTCGCGCGATGGCGGGCTGCCGTTCTCGAAAGCACTGGCCAGCGTTTCAACCACCCACCGCAGCCCGGTGGCGGCAATCTGGACAGGCGCCGCGCTCGCAGTATTGTTCGTCTGGGGCTCGTCCCTGGTCTCGATCGGCGAAACGCCGGTTTATACGATTGTCGTGTCTTGCACGGTGATCTTCCTGTTCTTCTCCTTCGTCATTCCCATCGTGCTCGGCATGCTCACCTACGGCACGCCGAAGTGGCCACAGATGGGGCCGTGGAACCTGGGGCGCTGGCTGTACATGCTCTTTGGGATTCTCTCGATCATCTCGATGGTGGTGATCTTCGTCATCGGCATCCAGCCGCCGAACGACTGGGCGCTGTACATCACCATCGGTTTTCTGATCCTGACTGCAATTATCTGGTTCGCCTTCGAAGCACGACGCTTCCAGGGCCCTCCCGTGGGCGAAATGATCAGCAAGCGCCAGGCGGAAATTGCAGAGACTGAAGCGGCTTTGGATAAGCAAGCTGGGAGCTGATCGCCGTAGCTATATAAGAATCGGGGCGCTCAGCGCCCCGGTCTTTATGTAACTGCTCGATAAACACCCCTCCGACTCACGCCCGGCCGCATGGTTTTAAATCGCGGTCACGCTCCATGGCAGCGGCGCCTCGTAGCGCTTTGGCAGCACGCCATCGACGACCGCTTTGGTTTCGGCGACAGATCGCTTATGTCCGCCCCTGCGGACGACTTCAGCTTCGTGTAAGTGCCCGAATCCTCACCTCGCCTTGCGGTAGGTGCCGATCAACTCGGCCTGCGCCAGGACATGGCCGCGCATTGCACTTTCGAGCTGGGCTTTAGTGAGCTGACCCAAGTCCGGCAATACGCTGTCCAGCGCATAGAGCTTGTGAAAATACCTGTGGGTGCCAATCGGCGGACAGGGCCCACCGTAGCCGGTTCTCTGCCAGTCGTTGAGCCCTTGCAGCGTGCCAGGCGGCAACGTGTGCAGGTCTTCGGGCAACGCTGTGGTTTCCACGGGTAGGTTATAGAGCACCCAGTGGACCCAGGTTCGCTTCGGGGCGGCGGGGTCTGGCGCGTCCGGGTCATCGACAATCAGCGCCAGGCTCTTGGTGCCTGGCGGCACACCGCTCCAGGCCAGTGGCGGGGAAACATCCTTGCCTTCACAGCTGTAGTGCGCAGGTATCGGACCTTGGGCTTGAAAAGCCGGAGAGCTGAGCATGAGTGACATGGCCGTTATCTCGTCTTGAGGTACGTTTGGCAGTGGACTCAAAACCTGTACGGCCCGAGGTCCGCTGCTTCTGACAGCAAACACTATAGTTCTGCCAGGCGAACCAAGCGGCTCAAGGACTCGTAGCGAGACAGCCTGGATGACCGCTCGGTGGAAAACTACCACGCAGATTTTTCACCCTACGGAACTGGCACATGGCCAACCCTGGAGCGCAACGCTTATCGGGTTGTCATGGGCGCTCTGTATTAGTGGCCTAAAATTCCTCCAGTTAAGTCCATGCCAAGGAGAGAGATGCCATGAGCCTGTCGATCCACCTCTGGATTGCGACCCGCAAAGGCTTGTGGCGGCTGACCGGCACTGCGCAGCGACAGAGTTGGGACTTGTCCGGGCCGCACTTTCTCGGCCATATCGTCCATCACGCCCTCACCGACCCGCGCGACCGTAAGGTGGTGTTGGCCGCGGCCCGCACCGGCCACCTCGGGCCGACCGTATTCCGCTCGACCGACGGCGGCGACAACTGGCAGGAGGCGCAGACGCCTCCGGCCTTCCCCGTCGAGCCGAACGGCCGAGTCCTCGACCACGTGTTCTGGCTCAGCCCCGGCCATGCTGCGGAACCCGACCTCTGGTACGCCGGCAGCACCCCGCAAGGCCTGTTCCGCAGCACGGACGGCGGGCGCAACTGGATCGGCGTGGAGGGTTTCAACCAGCACCCGAACTACCGCGCCTGGGCCGGTGATCCGAATGAGGGGCCGCCGGGTGGCGCCAAGCTGCACTCGATCCTGGTCGACCCACGCGATGCCCGGCATCTGTATGTCAGCCTGTCCGCTGGCGGTACCTTCGAGTCCAGCGACCGTGGCGAATCCTGGCGGCCGCTCAACCGTGGCGTGCGCGCCGACTTCCTGCCCGAGCCAGCGCCCGGTGGTTACCACGAGTTCGGTCACGACCCGCACTGCGTGCGACAGCATCCCGCCGCCCCGGATCGCCTGTACCAACAGAACCACTGCGGGGTGTTCCGCCTCGACCGGCCGGACGAGACCTGGCGCGACATCGGCGCCAACCTGCCGACGCCAAACGGCGTGCGCTACGACATCGGTTTCCCGGTCGGCCTGCACCCGCGCGACCCGGATACCTTGTGGCTGTTCCCCATGGATGGCAGCGGCGTCTGGCCACGCGTAGCGCCGCTGGGCCGACCCGCGATTTATCGCTCGCGCGATGGCGGCGAATCCTGGCAACGGCAGGACGCTGGGCTACCCGCCGAGCAGGCCTGGTTCAACGTCAAACGCCAGGCCCTCAGCGTGGATAGCTTCGACCCGGTCGGCGTCTACTTTGGCACCAGCAGCGGCGAGGTCTGGGGCAGTGCAAACGAAGGCAAATCCTGGACCTGCCTGCTGCGCCACCTGCCGGAAATCTATGCGATAGAGGCTTGCTAATGCAGTTGCACCTGCCTACCCACGTGCAGAGCTACACCGGCGGGGTCGCCGAGTTGACCCTGCCGGACGCATCGACTCTGGCTGCCTTGCTCGTCGAGTTGGACGCACGCTACCCCGGTCTGCGGTTCCGCGTCATCAATGAGCAAGGCGCGTTGCGTCCGCACTTCAAGCTGTTCGTCAATGGCGAGATCGAACGGGCGTTGGGCGCTCCGCTACCGGTCGGGGCGCAAGTGGTGCTGGTTGCCGCGCTGTCGGGCGGGTGAAACGCGACGAAGGCGATGAG
>JBOICE010000200.1:0-5728 GCA_050739815.1 Pseudomonas sp.
GCCGCGCCCAGTGTGGTCCGGCCGACTCGCTCATGCGCTCAGCTCGCGGTTGAGCCAGGCCCGCGCCAGCGCCCAGTCGCGCTTGACCGTAGCCGGCGAGAGTCCCAACGCCTCGCCCGTTTCCTCGACACTCATGCCGCCAAACACGCGGCACTCGACTACACGGGCCTGCCGTTCGTCGAGCGCCTCCAGCCGCTGCAGTGCCTGGTCCACCGCCACCAGCTCATCGGCCTGACTCTCCACCAGCACGACCACGTCATCGAGCGGCAGCATGACCTGGCCGCCACCGCGCTTCTTGCGCTTACGCGCCAGCGCGTAGTCGATCAGGATGCGGCGCATGGCGCGCGCGGCAATGGCGAAAAACTGCGCGCGGTTTTGCCACTGGATACGGTCCAGCTGCACCAGCTTGAGATACGCTTCGTGCACGAGCGCCGTGGTGTTCAGCGTGTGCGCCGGCCGTTCAGCGCGCAATTGACGGTGCGCAATGCGGCGCAGCTCGCGATACACGATCGGGAAGAGCTGATTGAGTGCTTCGCGGTCGCCATCGTTCCAGGCGACCAGCAGGCGGGAGATTTCGTCGACCGAAGACATAGTCAGTTGGGGAAAGAGCGCTGCTGCAAGGTACGCGGAACAGTTCGCTGACTCAAGACGGGCAGCGGGCATGGGGCAGCGGCGTTCGGGCGTGTCGGGATTCATGAGCCGCCCTTTCCATGTTCAGCGCTTCTATCCAATGCATCTTCAAATTCCTTCGAAAAACGGTGTGACCACTCATGTATGGGTTGAGACGACGACTCCGGGCCATGATCCCGGTGCTGGGCGCAGCGCTGTTGCCGAGCGCAGGCTGTATCAATTTCACCGGTCCTGATTTTGGCGGCCGCGGATTCGAGGTATGGCTGATCGATCAGTCCGACAGCCGGGGCAAAACGTTTGGCGGCACCCTGTACATCTATGACAGTGGCGACCTGACCGCTGATCCCGCGACTGTGGCAGCGCGCGAAACGATCGACCTGGGCGCAGAAGTCGCCACGGCCTGCAACACGGCCACGGGCGCCAATCCCGTACGCCCGCACATGCTGCTCTTCAACCGCGAGCACACGCACGCCATCCTGTCGTTCGTGGCCAGCGGTCACGTGGCGCTGATCGATGCGCGCACACGCCAGCCGGTGGCCTGTGTTCGCACTACACAAAGCAGTACGGGCCGGCAGGCGCATGCCGCGTTTCCCGCCCCCAACGGCGAGTTCGTCGTGATTGCCAACCAGAACGGCAAACGGCTGGAGCGCATCGACACTGACTTTCGCGCGCGTACGTTCACCCACAACCCGGACGCAACACTGGACCTCGCAGCCTGCACGACGCCCGGCGGACTGCCCTGCCAGTCGCCTGATCTGCGTCCGGACAATGCGCCCATCTGCCCGATCATCGAATCGACCAGCCGCTACGCCTTTGTCACGCTGCGCGGAGGTGGACTGTTCGTGGTGGATGTGCGCAGCACACCCATGCGCATCGTGGCGGAGTATGACAAGAACGTCGTGAAAGGAAACGGCTGCGGCGGGACGCAGGTGGCCGGAAGCATGTACATCAATTCGGGCGGACGGCCGGGCAACCTGGCTCACCTCGATCTGTATGGCTTCGACGTCTACCGGCTGCCCACATTCGGCTACTCGGGCAGCACACCGCCCACGCCGCAACTGCTCTTTTCATCACCTGGCGAACACGACTCGCACGGCATGACAGCCGTACGCAATCAATACGTCTGGGTGATGGACCGGCACGCCAATCTGGCGGAAGTGATTTCGACCGCGACCGGACGGCGGATCAATACGGTGCCCCTCTCCGGGGCACTGAGCAGCGACCCGGCCCCCGACCTGGTCGATGCCTCGCCTGCCGGCGGCTTCCTGTTCGTGGCGCTGCGCGGATCAACTCCACTGAGTGGCGATCCACACATCGCCACGGGCACCACGCCCGGGCTGGGCGTGATCAACGTGAACCGCGAAGGCTCGGGTGGTGAGCTGGTGGCCGTGCTGCGCATCAGCAACGTGGACGCTCAGGGCGTGGAGCGCGCGGATGCGCACGCCGTGCGGGTCAGACAGAAGTAACGAAAGTGGGCATGGGCACGTTCGCGCGAACGTGCCCATGCCGACTATTGCACTACGGAACGATGCGAGGATTGCGCCGGAACGTAACCAATGCGGGCATGAGTTCGTAACGCTGGCGCAGCGACTCCGGTCTCGAGAAGTCCAGTAGAGTGTCGAAGCTGCGCCCCATTTCGCTTGCCAGGGCGATCACGCCTTTACCGACGCGATAGCGGCCGGAGTCTACTATCTCCTGGACATACACGCTGTCGCGAGTGTCGTACCGGACTCTGACAGTTCTCCTGTAGCGACCAGCTCTTTCGAAGTCGATCGTCGCCTCCAGCAGCGTGATCTTCCAGTCCGCATCGCGTACGTACAACAGGTCCGGGACTGGCTGCCCGTTCACTTCGACCGCGCTGAACCGAGCTTCCAGCGTGGGCTCACTCGGAGCCTCACAACCCAGCAGGCACCATGCAGCCGCGAGGGTGATGCTGATTCGTGCCTCGATGGTCATCGCACGACTCGTAACGTCAATACGGGATGCAACTCGAAGAAATTGGGCGCCGCTCCGCTTTGACCGTGATTGTGATCGAAGAACCCTACACCCGTAACTTCGAGCACGACCGTTTCCTCACCACGTCGAGCGAGCTCTTGAAGACCGGTCAAAAGCGACTGACGCGCCGCGGCGTAGCGTCCCGCGAAGCCGGATTTGCAGGCGCTTTGGCAGCCGGGATTCGGGATCTCCGCGATGAGCGAGACACGCTGATCCTCGAGGCCAAAGAGTACCACGTGGTAATCGCCGTCGCTCTGCTCGTCCCAGGCGGCAAGGTATCCGCGCACCCGGTAGATGGTGATTTCATGGGGAGCTACCCTCCGATGCGCGGGAAGGCCAGCCGGTCGCGGAATTGCCGCAAGCGCCTCGATCGTCGTGTCGACCGGGCGGGGTTGAACCGCGGCGCGATCGACATCGCTGAGTGTCTTGACTGCCCAGCGCTGCACGCCGCAACGCGTGCCACACCGTTCCGGGACGACGGCTTCGCTGGCCAGGATTAGAGAGTCTGCGCTGATGCCATCAGAGCTGAGGCTGGGCCGGACGAGTGAATCACGCGCAGGACTTGCCTTCCAACGTGTCTGAACCGTCGTGTCAGCAACTGCCGTTTCGGGTATCCCGGGTTGTTGCAGCGCGGATGTTGCTTCCTCCCGCCCGACTTCGCGCCCTACGACGAAGGCGAACCAGGCCGTCACAACGAGAAGAAGCAGGAGCAGGAATGTCTTCACCTAAAATTGCTTCCCAGAGAGACGGCAATGTCGGGATTAACCGATCAACCGACAACACGATCCAGGCATCGGCTCAATTCAGTGTACCATCTTTTCGTAACCGGCGTTTATCAATGGCCGCCACCGTAGCCGGCGAGCCGCGTCCAGTCGACATCAAAGATCATCACTTCCCAGTACTTGTCACGAGCTCGCAGGTCGTCAACGAGATAGACTCGCCCGACGCGAACTACCAGTACCGGCCTATCGACCCAATCCCTGGTTACCCAACGGCGAAGGAGTTCCGCGTAGGCCTGCGCTGCCCGGCGACAGGTTGATTCGTCAGTCACGCGCCTGACCTGGTCGAGTGCGACTCGCGGAATTCCGCGAACGGTGCCGAGGCTCCATGATGAGTCGTTGCCAATCGCGATGTTCTTTGCGTCGCGTAGAAGCGGTTCGTCGGGGCGGGCTGGGGCGCACCATTGCGTTCGAGATTGAGCCTCAACCGAACCAGCCGCAAGCCACGCAAGAGTCAGAGCGGTGAGTAGCGCCTTCATTGACCAGGCCAATCGCAGGGTTAGATGCATGGCGTCTAACGTATCAGCATTGCCGAAACTCTACGGAGCCAGTTGTACATGAGCAAACATCGCCGCTGATCCGCCGAGTGCGCATCAACAGGCCTTGCCGCCGTACGACGCCGGCATAACCTGGGCTGCCGCCGAGCTTCTTGCATCCTAGGAACACCGCTTCAAGCTGATCGGGTCCGGTAACTGCCGTTCCATGAAATCGAGCCGTGGGCATTTGTCGGGATGAAGGCGTTAGCGCATCGAAGCGTCTGGCTGGAGAGGCCATGCGGCATCAGGCTAACACAGGCAGTTGCAGCTGGCTTGGTACGGCATGTTGTCGACGATCGACTGCCAGGGCACGACTAAGGCGTGGGATCGGGCTGGTGTGGCGCTGCACCTGATCGACTTGGGCGGGCAGGCGCTCGACACGTCCAGTGCGATGGGCCGGTTCTTCCTGACTGTCATGGCGGGCGCGGCCGAACTCGAGCGGGGACTGATCCGCGAGCGCACGTCCACTGCCCTGCAGCACAAGAAGGCGAACGGCACGAAGCTGGGCATGCCGCGGCTGGGCTTCGCGAAGCGTGTGCCGGGCGCATGGACAGACGAAGTGACCGGTGAGTTGGAGGCTGTCCGGCTCATCCTGCGCAAGCGCCGTTACGCCCGCGCAAGCTTCCGTCAGATCGCCGGGGAGCTTCAGGCGGCGGGGACACAGTACCAAGAGGGGCGGCGCGTGGCACGCCTCAACCGTGCGCGCCGTTTGGGCGCGGCGGCTGGAATACGACCGGTGGATCAAAGCGGGGGATTGAACGGGGCCGGCGTGCGGCACTTGTGGCGCATTGGGCGAAGATATTTTCCGGAACGTCGGAGGTACGGCATTCACGGTTTCAGCCCCGGAAAAGCCTGCTGGCCAACGACTTCCGTGAACTGAGCGAGGGCAGAAACAGCGCGCGGTGTAGGAAGTGCAGAGACGACTTGATACGACTTGCCGGGAAAACGGCGAAAGGGGACGCCCCTTCCGCGGCCGAAAACTGGACCATACACTTCAGGCTCAAGCAATGGCCGTCAAAAAAACTCACCGCCAAAAAACAACCCCGGATCGTCCAGTGTTCGAAAAGGAACTCGCGTTTTTCGTTGCTCACCAAGAGGAGCTGGTGGCGAAGTATCAGGGCAAGGTTCTTGTGATCCGAGGCAACGACGTCGTTGGAGCGTTTGACTCGTCCTTGGCCGCGTACCTCGATGCGCAACGTCGCTTCCCGGTGGGCACATTTATGTTGCAACCGTGCGAACCCGGGCCTGGCGCGTACACGGTGACGCTCGCGTAGAACGCTGTAGCACTCATCTGTCTGATTGGCGACGCCCAAGTTTCAGGCCCTGACGCTTAAGGCCGCCGGGTTAATGAACCGGCTCGTGACGGAAGTCACGGTCATGCCGACATTCGACCCGGCGAATCCTCCTATCCCCTTGCCGCCCACGATGACAACGTCAGCATTGTGGGATACCGGTGCGAGCAAAAGCGTGATCTCCCCGGCGGTGGTCTCTGCGCTCGCCCTCACGCCCGTTGGCTCAACTCAAATAAATCATTTCGGCGGAATCACCACGAAGCCAACGTACATGGTGAGCTTGTGGCTCCCGAACCGTGTCGGCATAACAGGGATTCTCGCTGCTGAGTTTGATCAGGGCGGGGCGACAGGCTTTGAAGTCATCATTGGAATGGACGTCATCACCCTCGGGGACTTCTCGCTTACGAACGTTGGAGGGAGAACATGCATGTCATTCCGCACGCCCTCCATTCAGGAAGTCGATTTCGTGGCTGCACACAACCGGCAAGTTTTTGCC
>JBOICE010000201.1:0-4156 GCA_050739815.1 Pseudomonas sp.
GGCCTGGAGCATGCGCGCCAGGTGCCAGGGGCCGGAGGTGCAGGTGGTGGCGTTGGTGCCGGTGGCCGGGCCGGTGCCGCCGCCGATCATGGTGGTGACGCCGCTCATCAAGGCTTCTTCGATCTGCTGCGGGCAGATGAAGTGGATGTGGGTGTCGATGCCGCCGGCGGTGAGGAGCATGCCTTCCCCCGCAATGACTTCGGTGCTGGCGCCGACGGCGATGGTCACGTCCGGCTGGATGTCCGGGTTGCCGGCTTTGCCGATGGCTTTGATGCGCCCGTCCTTGAGGCCGACGTCGGCTTTGACGATGCCCCAGTGGTCGAGGATCAGTGCGTTGCTGATCAGGGTGTCGACCACATCAAAGGCGCACAACTGGCCCTGGCCCATGCCGTCGCGGATCACTTTGCCGCCGCCGAATTTCACTTCTTCGCCGTAGGTGGTGAAGTCTTTTTCCACTTCGAGCCACAATTCGGTATCGGCCAGGCGCACCTTGTCGCCGACGGTGGGGCCGAACATGTCGGCGTAGGCTTGTCTGGAAATCTTCATGGGCTGTCCTGTCCGTAGGATGGGTCAGACGCGTAGCGGCGTAACCCATCAATGTGCTCGGTTCGGTTTTGCCGATGGGTATCGCTTCGCTCAACCCATCCTACGAATGTTCTACAGATCGCCCATGACCCGCCCGGCGAAGCCGAATACGCGGCGATGACCGGCGAGGTCCACCAGCTCGACCTCGCGCGACTGGCCCGGTTCGAAGCGCACGGCGGTGCCGGCCGGGATGTTCAGGCGCATGCCACGCGCGGCGGCACGGTCGAAGGCCAGCGCGTCGTTGGTTTCGAAGAAGTGGTAGTGCGAGCCAACCTGGATCGGCCGGTCACCGCTATTGGCGACTGTCAGCGTCAGGGTGCGACGGCCGGCGTTGAGTTCGATCTCGCCGTCCTGGATCTGGTATTCGCCGGGAATCATCAGTTCCTCCTCGACAAGGTCTTGTAGTAGATGGCGTTCGCCCGGTACTGCCCATCAGGGCCACAGGCGTAGTCGGGCAACCCGCCGATGCAGGTGTAGCCTTGGGATTGGTAGAAGCTTTCGGCAGGACTGCCGGCTTCGGTATCGAGATACAGCAGGCCGCGCTGCAGGTCGCGCGCTTGGTCTTCGAGGCGTTGCATCAGCTCGCGGGCGATGCCGCGTCGGCGTGCGCTTTCGAGTACCAACAGCTTTTGCACTTCTGCGCGGTTCAGGCCATTACGGCGTTGGCACAGACCCAGTTGCACGCTGCCGAGCACCCGCCCTTGTTCGAGCGCGACCCAGAGCAACTGCGAACCCTCGCGAAGACCGCCGAGCACCTGGTCGAAGTAGGCGCTGGCTTCCCGTGTGCCGATATCGTCGAGAAAACCCACCGATGCGCCGTGGCGCACGGCATCCATCAGCAGCTCAATCAGGCCTTGCCGATGGCACTCGAAATCTTCCGCGGCGAGGCCGGCAATGCACAGGTCTTGCATCATGGCGCACTCCGCTGCGGGGTGAGGATCAGCTGCATGAAGGTCAGGTCGAGCCAGCGGCCGAACTTGCAGCCGACCTGTGGCATCTGCCCGGTAGTGATGAAACCGAGGCGTTCGTGCAGGCGGATCGAGGCGGCATTGCCGCTTTCGATGGCGGCGACCATCACGTGTTTGCCGCAGGCTTTCGCGCGCTCGATCAACGCCTGCATCAGCAGAGGGCCGAGACCATTGCCACGCTGGTCGGCGCGCACGTAGACCGAGTGTTCGACGCTGTTGCGAAAGCCGTCGAAGGGGCGCCAGTCGCCGAACGAGGAGTAGCCGAGCACAGCCCCCGTGGCGTTTTCCACCACCAGGATCGGGTAACCCAGCTGGGTCCGTGCGTCGAACCAGGCCTGGCGGTTGGCCAGGTCCACGCAGTTGTCGTTCCAGATCGCCGTGGTATTGAGCACGGCGTCGTTGTAGATGTCGCGGATGGCGGCCAGGTCGGCGGCCATCGCAGCGCGGATGCGGTAGGTCATGGAGCCTCCTAAACGATGGGCTGGTGCACGGTGACCAGCTTGGTGCCGTCGGGGAAAGTGGCTTCTACCTGAATCTCCGGAATCATCTCCGGGATGCCCTCCATCACCTGTTCGCGGCTCAGCAGGGTGGTGCCGAAGTGCATCAGTTCGGCCACGGTCTGGCCGTCACGGGCGCCTTCCAGCAGGGCGGCGGAGATATAGGCCATGGCTTCCGGGTAATTCAGCTTCACACCACGGGCCAGGCGCCGCTCGGCAACCAGGCCAGCGGTGAAAATCAGCAGTTTGTCTTTTTCGCGAGGGGTCAAATCCATCGTTCAGGTACTCCAGATACGCGGAGGCACTGCGGCGCGCCCGAGCAGGGCCGGGCGCAGCAGGCGCCAGAGGTCGATCAGCCAGGCACGTGCGTGCAGGGCTTCGCTGGCCAGGCAACGGGCCACGAGCAGGCCGGGCAATTGGCTAAGGTCACCGCGTCCGCGACAGGGGAGGTCGCGGCAGCGTCCGAGCAGTTCGGCGTCGATAGCGCCAGTGACCAGCAAGGTGGCGAACACCGGCTGGCCGCCGAGGCCGATGGGCGAGTCGAGCAGCCCATCACCGCCGACCACGCGTTGGCGTTCGTGCCAGAGCAGCTGGCCGTCACGGCGGATGTCGAGTTGGGCCTGGAAGTGGCCGTGGTCGAAGCGTTCGCCGCTGGCCGGGCGGCCGAGGGCGACTATGTCCCAGTAGAACAGGCGGGCGTCGCCACACAGTTCGATGCGGGTATGCAGTTCGGCCTGGGCGGCCGAGTAGACGATGGTTTCCTGCGGTAGCCACTCCAGGGTGGCGCCGGCCTCTACGCGCAGGTCCAATTGCTGATAGGCCGGGCCCGCCGCGCGGTACCACTTGGCCGCGCCGGGGCTGGTCAACTGTGCCCAGGCGTGTTCGCCGACGCGGGCGGAAATGTCCAGCCGGTCGCCACCGGCAATGCCACCGGGCGGGTGCACGATGATGTGCTGACAGACCTCGGGGCCTTCGGCGTACAGGTGCTTTTGCACGCGCAGCGGGCCTTTATGGCGGCGCAGTACCGGGCGCGAGGCGTCGCCCTGGCGCGCATAGCCAAGCTCCAGCTCGGCATGCCAGCTGGGGGTGAACAGGGCGGTGGTGGCAGGTGCGTTCATGCTACTTCTACGTAGGGTGGGTTAGCCGCGAAGCGGCGTAACCCACGCGGGGGATGCATCGGCGTTGGGTATCGCTGCGCTCAACCCAACCTACGGGATGACTCATCAAATCGCCACCAGCCCGCGCACACCCTCGGCTTCCATGCGTTCGCCACGGCCTTGCTGGATGATTTCACCGCGCGACATCACCAGGTAGTGGTCGGCCAGTTCGGCGGCAAAATCATAGAACTGTTCGACCAGCAGGATGGCCATGTCGCCGCGTGCGGCAAGCTTCTTGATCACCGCGCCAATCTCCTTGATCACCGAGGGCTGGATGCCTTCGGTGGGTTCGTCGAGGATCAGCAGGCGTGGGTTGCTCGCCAGGGCTCGGCCGATGGCCAACTGTTGTTGCTGACCGCCGGAGAGATCGCCGCCACGGCGTTGCTTCATCTCTTCGAGCACGGGGAACAGTTCGTAGATAAAGGCCGGGACCTCATTGGCTTGCGCGCCAGGGAAGCGCGAGAGCCCCATCAGCAGGTTTTCCTCCACGCTCAACCGGCCGAAAATCTCCCGGCCTTGCGGTACGTAGGCGATGCCGGCCTGTACGCGCTGGTGCGGTTTGAACGCGGTGATGGTTTTGCCTTCCCAGGCCACCGCGCCTTCCTTCGCCGGGATCAGGCCCATCAGGCATTTCAACAGGGTGGTCTTACCCACGCCGTTGCGCCCGAGCAGGCAGGTGACTTCGCCGACTTTCGCGTCGAACGACAGGCCACGCAGGATGTGGCTACCGCCGTAGAACTGGTGAAGCTTGTCGACTTGCAGCATGACTCGTTCCTCGATCGTTCCCACGCTCCGCGTGGGAATGCAGCTTGCGACGCTCTGCGTCCCGGTATGGGTTCCCACGCGGAGCATGGGAACCATCGAATTTCTGCGTAGGTAGCTCAACGACCCAGGTACACCTCGATCACCCGCTCATCCGCCTGCACCTCGGCCAGCGCGCCTTCGGCCA
>JBOICE010000202.1:0-10075 GCA_050739815.1 Pseudomonas sp.
AATCCAGCACGTTGCCGGTCAGTTGGTACAGGTGCCAGCCGATGGCCACGCTGAGCATCTGAAAGCCGCTGGCGGTACAGACGCGGGCCAGCCAGAAGGCGATAAACGGGCGCTGGTGACGCAGCAGGAGTTTGCCGTGGGTCGACATGTGGGAGGCTTCTTGTTCTGGCCAGCTCTGGGTGCGTCAGGCTAGCACGCGGTCTAGAGCGCCGGGTTGGGTTAATCGAACACGGAATTTTCTGACTCTCAGGGCAAAAAATGCTTTTGCCGTAACCAGGGTCTTCGCTAGAATTGACCATGGAGTCAGGTTTTTCTTCGACTATTCTCTTATTCATCCCTTAAGCCTGAGGGGTGGATGTGCTTAACACTTCCATAATTTAACGGGGCAGGGGACAACCCACTGCCCTGAGGATTCGGTATGTCTAACCGTGAATTCTCCCGGCGTGCCTTCTTGCAGGGCAGCATCATCGCCGGTATCGGCGTGACGTTGGCGCCGCTGGGTAGTCGCGCCTTCGCCGCACTCTTTGAAGATCAGGTCACCGTCAGCCCGCAGCCGTGGTTTACCGCGGGTGGGCAAGCGCGGGGACGTATCGATGGGGTTTCCAAGGCTTGCGGTGCCAAGGTGTTCGCCCGCGATATCCGCGCCAAGGATATGCCCGGCTGGCCGACCCAACAGGGGCACGCCATGTTGCTGAAAGCCACCCAGGCGGACCACCTCTACGCCGGCTTCGACTTGTCGATGCTGCCTGCCGAGTTGCAGCCGGACCGTATCGTCACCGCGGCCGATCTGCAGAAGGACGGCATCGCCTGGCCGCAATCCCACGGGCCCGATCCGTTCCTGCCGGAAGGCCAGGTGCCGATGTTCATCGGCCACCCGGTGGCACTGTTGATCTGGAAGGACTTCGAGCGTTTCCGCCAGGCCAAGAACAGGCTCAAATTCAACGACAAAGTGATCCGCTACGGCGCCAAAGCCGCGCCGTACCAGGCCGACCCCTATGGCAGCTTCCGCTTCGTTCGAGTGGGTGGCGACAACCCCTTTGCCGATGACACCTTCTCCAGCCTCAAGGACAGCATGCTGTTCCCGCTGATCCGTGAACGTAAGCCGGTCTGGAGCCAGCAAGCCAAGCTCAACGGCGACCTGACCGAACAAGGCCTGTATTACGCCGAGCAGATGCGCGCGCAGCTGGCAGCGCCGCCGGATGAGTGGCTGGTGTTCGACGAGCGCTACCGGACCCAGTCCGTCGAGCCGGCCGCATTGGAGGCCGATAACGCTAACGGCTGGTTCGATCCGCAGACCAAGACCCTGCACTTCGTGGTCGCCACCCAATGCCCATTCGAAGTCGCCGAGCAGACCGCACACATGCTCGCACCGTCGCAGTTCGGCGTCGCCAAGCTGAATCTGCATCCGGGTTACACCGTGGGCTACGGCTCCAAGGACAACAACATCTTCGTCTTCTATGCGGCCCTCGCGGCCATGTATGGCGGCGGCGTGCCGGTGCGCCTGGCAAATGACCGCTACGAGCAATTCCAGAGCGGCATCAAGCGCCACCCCTTCGACATGCACTATCAATTGGCGGTGAATAAGCAGGATCAGAGCTTCCAGATCTTCCGCGCCCATATGGATGTGGACGGTGGCGGTCGGGCCAACTACAGCTCTTCGGTCGCGGCGGTCGGCGCCACCGCGGCGCAGTCCATCTATTACCTGCCGCGCAGCGACCTGGCGGCCACCGCCTACCATTCGCGTGGCGTCGAGGCCGGCTCCATGCGTGGCTACGGCACCCTGCAGACCATGGCCGCGACCGAGATGATGGTCGATGAACTGGCCGAGCGGCTGGCGGTCGACGCCATCGAGTTGCGCAAGAAAAACGTCTTCAAGACCGGGATGAAGAACACTCAGGGGGCGATCCCGGCCGGCGCGCTGCGCCTCGAAGAAATCCTCGATAAAGCCGCCCAGCATGAGCTCTGGAAGACCCGCGTCGAGCGCAAGCAGAAGCTCGACCAGGAAGACCCGGATCACCTCTACGGCGTCGGTTTTGCCATCTGTCAGAAAGACTTCGGCACCGGTTCCGAGTCGCCGCTGGCCAGCGTCGAGTTCAGCGCCGAGGGTAAGGTCAAGCTGCGCCATGTCGGCATCGATATGGGCACCGGCATGGCTACTTCCCAGGCGCTGCTGGTGGCTGACTTCCTCGGTCACCCGGCGGATGAAATCAAAACCGGTGAGACCGACTGGGCCGAGCTGGCGCTGAGCACCAGTGGCAACCCCTACCTCATTAGCCAGGCCGAGCAGGATGCGGCGCTGAAGAACCCGCGCTGGGTCGGCAAGCTGGCTTCGCCCTCTTCGGCGACCAACTCGGCCTATTACTCCGGTCACGCCACCCGTGAGGCGGCGCGGGTGCTGTTCAACCACGGTTTGTGGCCGGCGGCGCTGAGCATCTGGGGGCAGGGGATCTTCGGTGGTGCGGCCAGTCCTTACGTGGTGCGCCGCGAGGATGCCCACTGGGTCGAGGGCAAGCTGACGGCAGGCGGCATGCAGCCGATTGCTTTTGCAGTGCTGGCGAAAAAGGCCCATGAGCTTGGCCTGGTCACCGGCGCCAGCGTGCATGGTTTCAACCGTTGGAGCTGGGCGTCTGCCGAGTTCGAGATCGATGGTCAGCGTGAAAGCGTGCCGCTGGACGCCCTGGCGGTGAAATACGGCGACGGTGCCGATAGCGCGAAGAAGTCGCGGATGCAGACCCAGGGTTATCACCTGCTCGATCGTCTGGCGGTGAATTACCCGGTCACTCAACTGAACAACGCCATGGTCACCTACTACAGCCCGGTGGCTACCTTGGTCGAGGTCAAGGTCAATCGCGGCAGTGGCGAAGTGAAGGTGCTCAGCCATCACTCCTGGCTCGAATGCGGCCGCGTCATAGTGCCGGAGTTGGTGCTCGGGCAGTTGGAGGGTGGTGTGGCCATGGGGATCGGCCACGCCTTGCTGGAAGAAATGCCCTTGTATGAAGGCGGCCCGGGCGAGGGTACCTGGAACTTCAACCGCTACCAGCTGCCACTCGCCAAACACGTGGCGGTGTGGTCGCAGACTGCGGAAATTTTGCCGCCGCTGTCCCCCAGTGACCCGGCCAAGGGTATTGCCGAGGTGGTGATGATACCTGTGGTGGGCGCCCTCGTTAACGCCATTGCGCATGCCACCGGCAAGCGTTTCCGTGATCTTCCAGTTTCCCCCGCACGTATCAAGGAGGCCCTCAATGGCTAACCGTCCGCTGAGCATGACGATCAACGGACAAGCCGTCGGCCCTATCGAAGTGGCGGACGACTTGTTGATGATCGATTTTCTGCACGAATATCAAAACCTCACCGGCTCGCGTTTGGGCTGCGGTCAGGGCGTCTGCCATGCCTGTGTGGCGATCTTGGACAAGCCGGACGGCACCAGTGAGGAAATTCGCACCTGCATCACCGGCGCGCATTTCTTCGAGGGCAAAAAGGTTCGCACCATCGAAGGCCACGCCCAGCTCGACGCGGCTGGCGGGGTGCAACAGATGAACCCGATCCAGCAGAAGTTCGTCGACCAGTTCAGCTTCCAATGCAGCTATTGCACGCCGGGCTTCGTCAATGCGGCCACGGTGCTGGTGGAAAAACTGCAGCGTCAGCCGATCAAGCGCAGCCAGCTTGAGGGTGAAATCGAGGGCGCCCTCGGCCACCACATCTGTCGCTGCACCGGCTATGTGCGCTACTACACCGCGACCCGTGCGGTGATCGAGGATCTTGGCCTGGTCAAGGAGGGTTGAGTATGAGGACCTTACTGATCGGCGCCGCGCTGTTACTGCCCCTGCTCGCGCAGGCGGCAGACCAAGAACTGCTCGAACGCGGTAAGTACCTGGCCCGCGCGGCGGACTGCGTGGCCTGTCACAGCATCGAGGGCGGCGCCGACTATGCGGGCGGCCTGCCGCTGGCTTCGCCGTTCGGCACTATCTATGGCACCAACATCACCCCTGACCTGCAGCACGGCATCGGCCACTACAGCGCCGACGACTTGTTCAACGCGCTGACCGAGGGCAAGCGCCCGGACGGCAGCAAGCTATATCCGGCGATGCCTTACACCTCCTACCACCTGATCAAGCGCGAAGACTCCGATGCGATCTACGCCTACCTGATGAGCCTGGAGCCGATCGCCAAACCCAGCCCGCAAACCAGCCTGGCCTTTCCGTTCAACCTGCGTTTCGGTCTGGCGTTCTGGAACATGATTTACAAGGATCGTGTGCAACTGCAGCCGACCGAGGGCAAGAGCGCGGCTTGGCAGCAAGGCCAGTACCTGGTCGAGGTGCTCGGGCACTGCGGCGAATGCCACACCCCACGCAGCATCACCGGTGCGCTGGAGCAGGACAAACGCCTGCAGGGCGGCGAGCTGCTCGGTTACCTGGCGCCCAGCTTGCTGGCCGATGACTTGGCCGCTCGCGGCTGGAATCCGGCGGATCTGGCGACCTTCCTCAAATATGGCATCAGCGCCCAGGGCTCGATGTTCAACGAGATGTACCCGGTCTTCCATCACAGCATCCAGCACTTGCCGCAGGACGATCATCACGCCATGGCCACCTTCCTGATGGGCGATCAGCCGCCGCCGACCAAGCCGGTGGTGCCACAGCCGTTGGCCCAGCTCAGCGACAGCGCCAAACTGGGTCGCCAGGATTACCTCAACGTCTGCGCCGGCTGTCATGGCGGCAATGGCGAAGGCGTGCCGCATGTGGCGGTGGCGCTGAACGGTAATACCACCCTGCGTCTGGATGATCCGCGCAACTTGCTGCGGGTGATCGATGACGGCATCCATGCGCAGCAGTTCAGTGGCTTCGAGCGTATGCAGCCGATGCCGGGCTTTGTCGACAAGCTCAGCGCTGAGCAACTGAGCAACCTGCTCAATTACCTGCGCGAAAGCTGGGGCGGCCTGCCAGGCGATCTCAGCACTGCACGGGTAACCGAGTTACGCGCCGCAAAGGCGCACTGACATGCAACACCTCGACTTGCTCGTCGTGCGCCAGGCGCTTGAATGGTCATTGGCCGGCCAGCGTGTATGGCTGTGCACCGTGTTGTTCACCTATGGCTCGGCGCCGCGTGCGCCGGGTTCGTTGCTGGCGGTGAACGAGGCGGGCAAATGGATCGGTTCGTTGTCCGGTGGCTGTGTCGAAGAGGACTTTCTCGAACGGCTGGCCGCGGGCGCCTTTCCTGAGCCGGTGTCGTTGATACGTTATGGCGATGGCAGCGACCAGCGTGCACGGGTGAGTTTGCCCTGCGGTGGCGTGCTGGAAGTGTTGGTGGAAATCCTCGCGGCCGATTGCTTGGTGCAGGCGCACTTGCGTGAGTTGGAGGGCGCCTTGCTCGGTCAACGCCGGCTGATCCGTGAGGTTGCCTTGCCGCAAGGCACGTGGCGGCTGTTGGATGACCGCGAGCATGGCCCGCGGGTCGAACGCCAGCCAGGCTGCATACGCGTGCGCATTGGCGCCGCTCAGCGTCTGCTGCTGGCCGGCTATTCCAGTGTGGCGCAGGTGTGTGCCGAGTTCGGCAAGGCCTTGGGTTTCGAGGTGGTGCTGTGCGACCCGCGCGAAGAGGTGCTGGAGGGCGTCGAGTTGGAAGGGGTGGAGATCCGTCGCGAACTGCCCTCCGAAGTGATAGCCGCAGGCGGCTGCCACGCGGACACTGCCGTGGTAGCGCTGACCCACGACCCACGCATCGACGACCTGGCGATGATCGAAGCGGTGCGCAGCGAGGCCTTCTATATCGGCGTGATGGGCTCGCGCCTGACCACCCGTAAACGCATCGAGCGGCTGCGGCGTTCGGGTGGCCTGAGCGAGCTCGATATTGCCCGCATCCAGGCGCCGATTGGTCTGAACATCGGCAGCAAGACCCCGGCGGAAATCGCCCTGGCGGTGCTCGCCGATATCGTCCGGGTACGCAATGGCATCGCCCGCGAGCAGCTGTAACCTAGGTTGGTGCAAGCCTGGGAGGGGGAGCCGCGGGCGACTCCATGGTGGGCATCGCTGTGCGCAGCGCCAACCTACGGAATGTCTTTTGTTTGAGAAGCTGCGGCCTACACTTCAGTTATTCCATGAGTGAAACCGTCATGCCCAGCAGCCCTCCAGTCATCGCCCTGATTCTCGCCGCGGGTCGCGGCCGACGCTTCGGCAGTGATAAGCGCCGCGCCAGCCTGCCAAGTGGCGCGCGGTTGTTAGCGTCTACGGTGGCGTTGGCCCAGCGTTGTTTTGCCGAGGTCTACGTGGTGTTGCGCCCGGAGGACGAGCCGCAGCTTTTGGGCCTTGGCGCCGGGGTAAAAATTGTTCGCTGCGCCGCGGCCGATCTCGGTATGGGGCATAGCCTTGCCGCTGGCGTACGCGCGGTGGCCGAGTTGCGCAGCAAGGCCGTGGCGGTCCTGCTCGGCGATATGCCGTGGATCGCCGAATCCAGCTTGCAGCACCTGGCTAACGCCGCCGATCCAGAGCGCATCGTGTTCCCCTTGTATGCCGGCGAGCGTGGCCATCCGGTGATATTCGGTCGGCGTTACTGGCGGGAGTTGGAAGCGCTAACCGGTGATCAGGGCGCCAAGGCCGTGCTGAGCGGTCACGAAGAGGCTTGGTTGGGCATCGAACTGGACGATCCGGGGGTGCTGCTCGATGTGGATATTCCTGAGGCGTTGTCTGTCGGCTGATTGCGCCGCGCGACAATCGACCACAGCGGCTCGGCGGGTACAAAGCGCTACTCTTTGCGTGCTGGTTGATCCACGTCAATACCCTGACTTTCTGGGTTGCGTGGGGCCTTATTGGTCTGCTGTTGCGCTCGATCTCCGCCACCCAAGAATAATTCCGTAGCGTCAAACTCCAAAGCCTGGAGCCGCTGGCGTGACCGCAATACAGCCTGGATAAGGGCTGTGTGCCCGTACAACCTGATTGAGGACGTCCCATGTTCGGCTTAGAGGCCCTGGATCTCGCCCGAATGCAGTTTGCGTTCACCATTTCCTTTCACATCATCTTCCCGGCTATCACCATCGGCCTGGCCAGCTATCTGGCGGTGTTGGAAGGCCTATGGCTGAAAACGCATGAGGAGGCCTACCGCGACCTCTACCATTTCTGGTCGAAGATCTTCGCCGTCAACTTCGGCATGGGCGTGGTCTCCGGGCTGGTGATGGCCTATCAGTTCGGCACCAACTGGAGCGCCTTCTCCGACTTCGCCGGCGCGGTCACCGGGCCGTTGCTGACCTATGAAGTGCTGACGGCGTTCTTCCTCGAAGCGGGTTTTCTCGGCGTCATGTTGTTTGGCTGGAACCGCGTCGGCCCTGGGCTGCACTTCTTCGCGACGCTGATGGTGGCCATCGGCACCTTGATCTCGACCTTCTGGATTCTCGCCTCGAACAGTTGGATGCAAACCCCGCAGGGCTTTGAGATCATCGACGGCCGGGTGATCCCGGTGGACTGGGTGGCGGTGATTTTCAACCCGTCATTCCCTTACCGCCTGCTCCACATGGCCACCGCGGCGTTCCTCGCCACGGCGTTCTTCGTCGGCGCGTCGGCGGCTTGGCATTTGCTCCGCGGGCGCGATAACCCGGCGATCCGCCGCATGCTCTCGATGGCCATGTGGATGGCCTTGATCGTCGCCCCGATTCAGGCGGTGATCGGTGATTTCCATGGCCTCAATACCCTGAAACACCAGCCGGCCAAGATCGCCGCGATCGAAGGGCATTGGGAAAATATCGGTGACGAGCCGACCCCGCTGATCCTCTTCGGCTGGCCGGACATGCAGGCCGAGCAGACCCGTTTCAAACTGGAGATTCCTGCCCTCGGCAGCCTGATCCTGACGCACAGCCTGGATCAGCAGGTGCCGGCGCTGAAGGAGTTCCCGGCGGAGGATCGGCCCAATTCGACCATAGTGTTCTGGTCGTTTCGGCTCATGGTCGGTCTCGGTATGTTGATGATCCTCACCGGTCTGTGGAGCCTCTGGCTGCGCGCGCGTGGCCGCCTGTACCAGTCCAAACCCTTCCTTTATCTGACGCTGTGGATGGGGCCGTCCGGCCTGATCGCCATTCTCGCCGGCTGGTTCACCACCGAGGTCGGTCGCCAGCCTTGGGTGGTTTACGGCCTGATGCGTACCGCAGAAGCCTCCTCCGGCCACAGCTTCGCGCAGTTGAGCCTGACCCTGACACTGTTCGTGGTGGTCTACTTCGCGTTGTTCGGAGTCGGCCTCGGCTACATGATGCGCCTGGTGCGCAAAGGCCCGATCACCGATGAAGGCAAGGAGCAGGGCGTGGGTGGCCCTGGGCAGCAACGCACGCCATCCCGGCCGCTGTCCGCAGCGGGTGAAGGGTTCGAAGACGACAACCTGAGCGAGAGGAACTGACCATGGGCTTCGATCTTTCGCTGATTTGGGCAATCATCATCGTCTTCGGCATCATGATGTACGTGATCATGGATGGTTTCGATCTGGGCATCGGCATCCTCTACCCGTTCGTCAAAGACGACGCCGAGCGCGATGTCATGATGAACACAGTGGCGCCAGTCTGGGACGGTAACGAGACCTGGCTGGTACTCGGCGGCGCGGCGCTATTCGGCGCCTTCCCGCTGGCTTATTCGGTGGTACTGAATGCGCTGTATCTGCCGCTGATCTTCATGCTCCTGGGGCTGATCTTTCGCGGGGTGGCGTTCGAGTTCCGCTTCAAGGCCGCGGCGCGCAAACGGCATATCTGGGACAAGGCCTTCATCGGCGGTTCGCTGACCGCGACCTTCTTCCAAGGGGTGGCGTTGGGCGCCTATATCGACGGTATTCCGGTGGTGAATCGCACCTACGCCGGCGGCTCGCTGGATTGGCTGACACCCTTCTCGCTGTTCTGCGGGCTGGCGCTGATTGCGGCTTATGCGCTGCTCGGCTGCACCTGGCTGATCATGAAGACCGAAGGCCGGCTGCAACAGCAGATGCACGATCTGGCCAGACCGTTGGCCTTTGCGGTGTTGGCCGTGACCGGGATTGTCAGCCTGTGGACGCCCCTGGCCCATGCCGAAATTGCCCAGCGCTGGTTCAGCCTGCCGAACCTGTTCTGGTTCATGCCGGTGCCGATCCTGGTATTGGTGACGCTGTATGCGCTGTTGAAGGCGGTGCGGAACAACCGCAACTACTCGCCGTTCATCCTCACCCTGGTGCTGATCTTCCTCGGCTACAGCGGTTTGGGTATCAGCCTGTGGCCGCACATCATCCCGCCGTCGGTGACTATCTGGCAGGCCGCCGCGCCGCCGCAGAGCCAGGGCTTCATCCTGGTTGGCGCGTTGTTCATCATCCCCTTCATCCTGATGTACACCGCCTGGAGCTATTACGTGTTCCGCGGCAAGGTGACCCACGAAGACGGTTATCACTAGAACGTCAGGCGCTGTTGTTAAGGAGGTCAACGTGACGCGTAAACCGCAGGCCGCCGCGGCGGCCGAAACCTCGCTGAAGAAACCGTTGTGGCAACGCCTGGGTTGGCTGGTCGCGATCTGGACGGCCAGCGTGCTGGCGCTGGGACTGGTGTCCTGGCTATTGCGGCTGTTTATGAATGCGGCGGGCTTGAGTACACCCTAGGTTGGCCTTGGTGAGTGAGTAGCGGCTACTTGATCGCTTTCAGCACCACGAACTTCGGATTCGCCGCGACCTGTTCTACTCCGCGAAACAGCCGCTTGAGCTTGGCGTGGTAGCCCAGGTGGCGGTTGCCGACTATCCACAACTCGCCGCCCTTGACCAGCGCCGCCCGGGCTTGCTGGAACATCCGCCAGGCGAGGAAATCCCCGACCACCTGTTGCTGGTGGAAGGGTGGATTGCACAGCACCAGGTCCAGCGAATCTTGCGCCTGCTCGGCCAGGCCGTCGCCCGGGCGGATTTCCACCGGGCGTTCCCCCAGAGCCGCGCGCCAGTTTTCGGCCGCCGATTGCACGGCCATATACGCCACCTCCACCAACGTCAGCTGTGCATTGTGATTGTCCATGGCGCAGGCGATCCCGAGCACACCGTTGCCTCACCCAAGGTCGGCTACCCGCGCGTCGCCGAGGTGGCGCGGCATGTGCGGCACGAAAGCACG
>JBOICE010000203.1:0-2311 GCA_050739815.1 Pseudomonas sp.
AACAGCCCTTCGTAGCTGAAACCAAAGCGCTCGGCGGCACGTTTCGAGCGGGCGTTCTGGGCGTTGCACTTCCATTCCAGGCGGCGATAACCCAGCTCGAAGGCGTATTTGGCTAGCAGGTAAATCGTCTCGGTCGCCTGCACGCTGCGCTGCATGGCGCGGCCGTAGCAGATACTGCCGATCTCGATGCTGCCATGCGCCGGGACTATGTTGAGAAAACTGAGTAGGCCTTGGGCGCTGTCGCTGGCCAGGTCGATCACGGCGTAGAACAGCGGATTGCCGGTCGCCGCAAAGTCGCTCAGCCAGGCGTCGAAGGTGCGGCGCTCGCTGAACGGGCCATAGGCCATGTAGTCCCAGAGCGCTGGGTCGGCCTGCGGGCCTTGCAAGGCCTGCCATAAATCGTTGCCGTGACGGGCCGGGTCGAGTGGCTCCAGGCGCACGCGCTGGCCGCTCAAGGGCTGGCGTTCGGGGGCTCTGGCCGGTTGCCAGTGCAGTAAAGCGTCGTTCGACATGGCGGATCCTCGTGCTGCGGGGCTGGCGCTGCTCAAGGCAGCAGCTTGCGGTACTGAATGAAGCCGGGGCGTTCGGCGATGCGGTCGTACAACTGCATGGCGGTGTGATTGTTCTCGTGGGTCAGCCAGTGCACCCGCGCGCAGCCGGCGGCGTGTGCTTGGGCGTAGACCAGCTCGATCAGCTGGCGACCTATGCCGCTGCCGCGCAGCCCCTCGGCGGTAAACAGATCCTGTAGGTAACAGTAGTTACCGACCGTCCAGCAGGAGCGGTGGAAGATCCAGTGCACCAGACCGACGGCGCGTCCGTCCTGCCAGGCCAACGCCGCGTGCATCGGCTCGGCCGGATCGAGGAAGCGCTGCCAGGTGATAGCCGTGGTTTCAGCCGGAATTTTGCTCTGGTAGAAGTGCTGATAACCCTGCCAGAGCGGCAGCCAGGCGGCGTGGTCGGCAGGAATGATGGGGCGGATTTGGAAGACTGGCATAGGTTTTTCTCGGCGATTGGGTGGACCCTTCTCCCTCCGGAAGAGGGTGGCCCGAAGGGCTGGATGAGGGAAACTCCGGCTTCAAGTGGGCATGGTGTGTCCCTCACCCCTGGCCCCTCTTCCGGAGGGAGAGGGGGATGTCCTGCATAAGCCGCGCGATGGCTTGTTCGCCTGGCTCAGTGCTGGCCGCCAACCCCGCACGCACCCCGGCATAATCCCTCGCGTCTTTGTTCTGGCTGAGTTTCCATTTGCCTTCCAGGCGCTCAATTGGCAGGGAAAAGCCGACGATGGCGCGCAGCATGCTGTCCAGGTAATCCGCCGGCGCATCGTCGAGCGTCCAGGGCTGTGCCCGGCCCTGTTCGTGTTTTCCGGTCAGCTGCGCCAGCAGTTCGCGCAGGCGCTGCGGGTCGTCGTAGACCTCGGCATGGCCGTAGGCGTGCACGGCGATGTAGTTCCAGGTCGGCACCGCTTTGCCGTGCTCGGCTTTGCTCGGGTAATAGCCGGGGCTGACGTAGGCTTGTGGCCCAGGGAAAATCACCATGACCTCGGCGCCAGCCGCGAGGCTTTGCCAGTGCGGGTTGGCCCGCGCGAAGTGGCCTTGCAAGGTGCCGAAGCGACCTTCCTCTGGGCTCAGCAGCAGTGGCAGGTGGCTGGTTTCGAAACCGTTCGCGCCGTGGCTTAGCACAATCGCCAAAGGCGTTTGCGCGATCTGCGCATGCAGCCTGGACAGGTCTTCTTCGTGGAATGAGGGTGGCTGGTACATGGCGGTTCTCCGGCGGGATGAAGGCATCCTAGGCCGACTATTGGTCTGTTGTAAGAGCCATTCATGGCAATTTTCATTGGGCCAATTTAGGCTGTGAGCATCACTTTGCGGCCAGCCTTGCATGCCTTCGAACACGCCTCGTCCCCCGCTGCCACTCGACCCTTCGGGCATTCACCTGGACCGTCGCCACGGCTTGTCCCGCCAGCTGTATCAGGCGCTGCGCGAGCGCATTCTCGGCGGGCAGTTGAGTAGCCGCGTGCGCCTGCCGGCCAGTCGCGATCTGGCGGCGGCGCTGGGTGTAGCGCGCAATACCGTGGTGCGCGCCTACGACCAGTTGTATGCCGAGGGTTACCTGGAAGGGCGCATTGGCGATGGTACTTATGTGGCGGAGTTGGCCAGCAGCGCGGCGCCGCCCAGCCTCGCTACGCCGATGGCCAGTGCGCCGCAGTCGAGCCTGCTCAAGCGCTTGCAGGACAACCGCCTGCCCGCCCCGCGTGCCGGCGCGCCACGGGCCTTCCGGGTCGGTATCGCGGCGTTCGACCTGTTTCCTTTCG
>JBOICE010000204.1:0-5942 GCA_050739815.1 Pseudomonas sp.
CTGGCGGTGGGCGCAGTCGATGTGATCGGCTAAGCTAGCCGCCCATGCGCACCCTCGATCTTCTACACATCTCTCTCGCCGACCAACGCCTCTACGGCTTTGCCGATGGGCAGCTCGTGCTGCGCCTGGCGGTTTCCACGGCGCTGAATGGTCCGGGCGAGCAAAATGGCTCCGGCTGCACGCCGCGTGGCCTGCACCAGGTGCGCGTAAAGATTGGTGAAGGGTTACCTATTGGCGCAGTCCTGCGTGGGCGACGTTGGACGGGCGAGGTCTGGTCCGAGGTGTTGAGTGCGCAATACCCCAACCGCGATTGGATTCTCACCCGCATTCTCTGGCTAAGCGGCTGCGAGTTAGGGCGCAATCGTCTCGGTGCTGTGGATACCTTTCGTCGCTATGTATACCTGCATGGCACTCCGGATACCGAACCTATGGGTGCGCCGCTCTCCCACGGCTGCATTCGCCTGCGCAATCGCGATGTGTTGGAACTCTTTCCTCGTGTGCCCGTCCACTGCGCTGTACAGATAGATGAAGCGCCATGCCCTGCATGGGCGACGGCCGAACTCAGTTAAGGATTTTGCTATGACCTCTGGCCTGCAAGGCTCACTGATGCTGGATATCGGCGGTACTTGGCTGACCGCTGAAGACCGCCAAATACTGCGCCAGCCGGAAGTGGGTGGCTTGATTTTGTTCGCCCGCAATATTCAGGATCCACGGCAGGTGCGTGAGCTGTCAGCGGCGATTCGTGCCGTGCGTCCCGATTTGTTGCTGGCGGTGGATCAGGAAGGTGGACGAGTACAGCGTCTGCGCCAAGGCTTCGTGCGGTTACCGGCGATGCGGGCTATTGCTGACAATGCTAATGCAGAGTGGTTGGCCGAGCAGTGCGGTTGGTTGATGGCTACCGAAGTGTTGGCGGTGGGGTTGGATCTGAGCTTTGCACCGGTACTGGATTTGGATCATCAGCGCAGTGCAGTGGTCGGTAGCCGCTCTTTCGAGGCTGATCCAGAGCGGGCTGCTCTCCTGGCGGGCGCGTTTATTCGCGGCATGAACGCAGCCGGCATGGCAGCGACTGGCAAGCACTTTCCTGGGCACGGCTGGGCTGAGGCGGATTCGCACGTAGCTATCCCGACCGATGAGCGCAGTCTGGAGCAGATCCGTGCCAGTGATCTGCGTCCTTTCGCGGCGTTAAGTCAGCAGTTGGCCGCAGTCATGCCGGCTCATGTCATCTACCCACAGGTGGACGACCAGCCGGCCGGTTTTTCTCGACGTTGGCTGCAGGACATTTTGCGTGGCGAGTTGCGGTTCGACGGAGTGATCTTCAGCGATGACCTGTCCATGGCTGGCGCCCATGTGGTGGGTGATGCGGCTAACCGGATCGAGGCTGCGCTGAGTGCTGGCTGCGACATGGGCCTGGTGTGCAACGATCGGGGTGCCGCAGAACTGGCCTTGAGTGCTTTGCAGCGCCTCAAGGTGCAGCCGCCGGCGCGTCTGGCGCGGATGCGCGGCAAGGCCTTCCCGACCACCGAATATCGCCAGAGCCCGCGTTGGCTCCAGGCCGTGGGCGCCTTACAGGCCGCCCAGTTGATTGACTAAGGATAATGAACATGACCGTCTACGCCATTATCGGTGGTACCGGCCTGACCCAGCTGGAAGGTTTGACCATTCGCCAGGCGCTGTCCCTGGACACGCCCTATGGCGCGCCTTCGGCGGATATCCTGCGCGGCGAGTACGCCGGTCGCGAGGTGCTGTTCCTGGCCCGGCATGGCCATCCGCACCGCATTGCGCCGCATCAGGTCAACTACCGGGCCAACCTCTGGGCGTTGAAAGAGGCCGGGGCCGAGGCGATTCTGGCGGTCAATGCCGTAGGAGGTATTCACCCGGCCATGGGCACCGGACATTTCTGCGTGCCTCATCAGCTGATCGATTACAGCTGGGGCCGGGAGCACAGCTTCTTCGCGGGTGATCTCGAGCAGGTGACCCATATCGATTTCAGCCACCCCTACGATGCAGGCCTGCGCGAGCGCTTGATCGCCGCTCTGGCGGCCGAGCGGTGTGGGTTTAGCGGCCATGGCGTGTATGCCTGCACCCAGGGACCGCGGCTAGAGACGGTGGCCGAGATCGCCAGGTTGGAGCGCGACGGTTGCGATATCGTCGGCATGACCGGCATGCCCGAAGCGGCGCTGGCCCGCGAGCTGGCGTTGCCTTACGCCTGCTTGGCGTTGGTGGTCAACCCGGCGGCCGGCAAATCGGTGGGGATCATCACCATGGCCGAGATCGAACAGGCACTGGCCGAAGGCATCGACAAGGTCAAGGCGGTATTGGTCAGGGTGTTGGCGGACTAAGAAGCCTCGAACGAAAAGCCTTGCCCCGCGCTTCGTCCGGGCCACGCTAGCGGCCTGTTTGCGTGCCCGTTAACTTGAGAACGAGCGAGGACGCGCTCATCTCCTTTAGCCCTTCGGATTCAGAGAGTGGCCGGGGTGAGGACCGCTCTAAGCTAATGATTTTGAGCTTGAGTCTGCGGGGTTTCGCTTGATTCTACGTCAGCTACAGAGACCAGGCTAGGTAAACGAATGAATCAGGCGGGCCACTAGTCTGCAGTTATCCCACCGGCAGCGGCGCGAAGAGTGCGTCGATGTCGCTTTGCTGCAGTTGCCAATCACCTTTGCCGTCGCTTTCCAGTACGCCGGCGGCGAGGGCGGCTTTTTTCTGTTGCAGTTGCTGGATTTTTTCTTCGACGGTGCCACGGGCGATCAGCTTGTAGACGAACACCGGCTTGTTCTGGCCGATGCGGTAGGCGCGGTCGGTGGCCTGGTTTTCCGCAGCCGGGTTCCACCAGGGGTCGTAGTGGATCACGGTGTCGGCGGCGGTCAGGTTGAGGCCGGTGCCGCCGGCTTTCAGGCTGATCAGGAACAGCGGTACCGCGCCGCTCTGGAACTGCTGTACCGGGGTGCGGCGGTCCGTGGTTTCGCCGGTGATCTGCACATAGGCGATGTCGCGGCGCTGCAGCTCTTCTTCGATCAGCGCCAGCATCGAGGTGAACTGCGAGAACAGCAGCACGCGGCGGCCTTCGGCGAGCAGCTCCTCGAGCATTTCCAGCAGGCTGCCGAGCTTGCCGGAACTGCCGCCGCGGGGTTTTTGCGGGGTGATGGCGCTTTTCACCAGGCGCAGGTCGCAGCAGACCTGGCGCAGTTTCAGTAGGGCTTCGAGAATGACGATCTGGCTGCGGGCCAGGCCCTTTCGGTCGATTTCCTCGCGGACCTTCCTGTCCATCGCCAGGCGCACGGTTTCGTAGAGGTCGCGTTGCGCTTCGCTGAGTTCGACCCAGTGCACGATTTCGCTCTTGGCGGGCAGCTCCTTGGCCACCTGGTCCTTTTTGCGCCGTAGCAGGAAGGGTTTGAGCCGTGCATTGAGGTGGGCCAGGCGGGCGCTGTCGCCGTGCTTTTCGATCGGCGTGCGGTAGTCGCGGGTGAAGCCTTTGCTGTCGCCGAGCCAGCCGGGCATGAGGAAATGGAACAGCGACCAGAGTTCGCCCAGGTGGTTTTCCAGGGGCGTGCCGGAAAGGCACAGACGCTGCCGGGCGTCGAGTTGGCGCGCGGCCTGGGCGGCCTTGCTGGCCGGGTTCTTAATGTATTGCGCCTCGTCGAGGATCAGCACATGCAGCGCTTGCTGGCGCAGCTGTTCGATGTCGCGCGGGAGTAAGGCGTAGGTGGTCAGCAGCAGGTCGTACTCGCCGAGCCGGGCGAAGTCTTTATGCCGGTTCGGGCCGTGCAGGGCGAGCACACGCAGTTCCGGGGTGAAGCGCTCGGCTTCGTCCTGCCAGTTGGGGATCAGGCTGGTCGGCATGACCACCAGGGCCGGGCGGTCGAGGCGCCCGGCGTATTTTTCCGTGAGCAGATGGGCCAGGCTTTGCAGGGTCTTGCCCAGGCCCATGTCGTCGCCGAGTATGCCACCCACTTCCAGTTCGCGCAGGGTCTGCATCCAGCCCAGGCCCTCGAGCTGATAGGGCCGCAATTCGGCCTGGAGGCCGGGCGGTGCGAGTGCCGGCACGCTGTGACAGCCGCGCAGGCGGCGGGCGAGTTCACGCAGGCGCTCGCCGCCTTGCCATTCCAGATCAAGATCGCCCAGGTCGCTCAGGCGAGCAGCGTCGGGGGCGCTCAGACGCAGAGTAGGGCTCAGTGGTTGGTCTCGCAGATACAGCTCGCCAAGGGTGGCGAGGATCGGCTTGAGGCGACCAAGGGGCAGCATCACCTGTAGCGGCCGGCCGTCTTCCTGGCGCACGCTGTCGAGCTTCAGGCGCAGCGACTCGTCGTCGGCGCGCCTTTGTAGATTGGTCGTGCTGAGCAGCTCTGGATTTTGTCGAATCAGTTTTAGCAGCACTGGCAGCAGGCTGATGCGCTGGCCGTCGACCAGGATGCCCAGGGCCAGGTCGAACCATTCGCGTTCTGGCGACTCGTCCAGCTCGGCATACCAGGCGTCCACCGGAGTCAGGTCAAAGATAAAGCCGGGCTTGAGATCTATTTGCCAACCCTGCTTGCGCAGTTCCGGCAGCCCCTGTTGGGCGAAGTCGAGCCAGCCGTCTTCACTGGCTAGGTCGAACATTTCTGCCGAGTCTTTGGGCAGTGCATGGCTTTGTCGCAGGGCAGAGCGGAAGCCGAGCTGTTCCAGCTGCTGGCGCAGCGCGCGTTCGGCCTTGGGCTGGCGGGCGATGCTGAGGATTTCCGCACTGCCTAGGCTGCGAATCCGCTCACCAGCGGCAACCTTCTTGCCATGAATGCGGGCGTCGGCGTAGAGAAAGCTCAGGCCGGCACGATGCTGATATTCGCTGCTTATGCGCCCGGTGCGCGGTTGATAACCGCTGAACAGGTGGCTGCCGAGGCTCAGGTGCGGCACGGGCAGCAGATCGTCAATCTGCCGCTCTTTTGGCGCGCAGGGGAGCGGAACCTGGGGCGCCAGTTCGCGCAGAGACAGGCTGAACAGTTCGACCTCAGTGGCACAGATGCTCGGTGCCTGGCTCAGATGGCTGGCTAGGTGCGCGGGAAGGTCATGCTGCAGCGGGCCGATCTGGCCGGTTTCAGCATCCAGATAATGCAGCGGCTCGACCGCCGTGAGCACCTCCAGGGCAGGCGCTGCATCTATTTGCCAGCTAGGGGAATAGCCGCCGTTCGCCGTGCTGCGCCAGGCAAAGTGCGCCTGGCGCGGTTCGCCGCTGCGCAGAGGCCGGTCGTCTTCGAGGTCGAGGAACAGGCGGCCCGTTTCTAGCAGCAGGGCGAGGATTTCACCGCCGCTCGCGCCATTCAGGTCGAGTCGGTTGTCATAACGGTAGCTGTTGTCCTTGCTGCTGTAAGCCAGGCGGGCGATGCGCAGATCCAGTGGCAGCAGAAAGCGTGGCTCGCGTTGGATCGCTTCGCGCAACGAGAAGTACGGCTTGACCTCCGCCAGGCTGCCATCCTTGCGCAGGCGCACCTTGTACAGGTGGATCGCTAGGTCGGGTATGAGCTGGTAATACAGGCGTGACAGTTCGCCCGACGGGTAGGCGTTGGCGTTGGGGCGGTCGGCCTTGGGCAGCTGTTGCAGCCAGCTCTGCAGGGGGCTGGACAGACTGGGCGGGGCGGGCGCGTGCGGCGTAGCGCTCGGCAACTGTTGCTGCAGATGCAACAACACCGCGACGCAGTGCTTGCAATTGTAGCCAACCGGGCAGCTGCAGCGGCCAATCAACGGCGCGCCCGGGGTGCCGAGGAGTATCTGCTGCTCGTAACGCTGAGCGCCCGAACCGCGGCAGCTTGCCCTGATCAGGTTGTCCTCGCAGGCGAGAATCGCCACCCGCTTCTGCCGCGCATACTCCTGGCCGCGGCTCAGCGCTCCGCGGTCGAACTCGTCGGTCCAGGCTTGGCACCTTAGCTGTTCAAGGACAGAGCGCATCGGCCAAGCCTTACAGGGGGGATATT
>JBOICE010000205.1:0-3342 GCA_050739815.1 Pseudomonas sp.
CGGTTATCTCGACCAAGCGAATTGGCATGGCGCGCTGGCGTGAGTTGCTGTTCGCTTTCCTGCTGAAGAATGCCAACGGCAACCTGCGGTTCTTCAACCTGCCGCTGAACCGGGTGATCGAGTTGGGTACCCAGGTGGAGATTTGATCAACCTGGGTTGAGTTTGCTGGGTTTCGCTTCGCTACGGATAGGGCTGTCGGTGGGCGCAGCAACCGCTCCGTCCACTCGTGCGATAGTCTTCTGCGAGCCCGTCAGCTGCGGCTGGGCAACATGCGGGTGAAGGTGTTGTCGCGGCTGATGAAGTGGTGGAACAGCGCCGCCACGGCATGCAGGCCGATCAACCAGTAGCCGAGGGTGCCGGCCAGCTCGTGCCATTCCTTTATTTCGCCAGCCAAATCCGGGTTCTTGCCGATCAAGGCTGGCAGTTCCAGGCCGAAGAACGGGATCGGTTTGTCCGCAGCGCTAAGGACTAACCAGCCGGCCAGTGGCGCGCCGATCATCAAGGCATAGAGTGCCAGGTGCATCAGGTGGCCGAGCGTTGTTTGCCAACCTTGCGGTGCTGGTTGAATGGCGGGTGTCGGTGCGATGAAGCGGGCGAACAAGCGCAACCAGACTAGGGCGAACACGCCAAGCCCCAGCATGAAGTGCCATTGTTTGAGCAGTTCGCGGGGTTCACTGCCTTTCGGAAAGTTGCCCTTGAGTTCGATGCAGGCGTAGACACCGGCGATCAGCACCAACATGAGCCAGTGCAGGGCGATGTTGACGGTTCCGTAGCGGGATTCGGTATTTTTCCAGGTCATCGCGGTTTCCTTTTTCAATGCGAGCCCGCTCTTGGGCGGGTGTGGTCGGCATGTTGGCCTGTCCGGCTTAAGCCTGTATTAACGAGCACCAGCGACTTTAACAGCTGCTTTGGCGTCCGGCTGGCGGGCGCTGTTGCCCGAGGTCAGCCGGCCGGCGTGAGTGGCGGCTCTGGATGGCCTTGATCAGACGCATCGCCAGGGCGGGGTAATCCTCGTCGAAGTGGTGGCCGCCGGGCAGTTCGAGCTTTTCGCCGACGCTGGTTGGTGCGGTGCAGCCGCTTTCGTTGATTTCTTCCTTGCCGTATACGCACAGCAGTTTGGCCGCGGGTAGGCGCATCAGTTCCAGACCGGTGGTAGTCTCTTTGCCGGCGCTGCCGAGCCAGCCCCGGACTTCGATTTCGAAACTGCCGCTGCGAGCCGGGGCGATCAGCAGGATGGCCGCAACCTGTTGTTGCTCATTGGCGGGCAAGCGGTTGTAGATCGCCGGCAGCACGTCGGCGCCGAAGGAGTAACCGCTGAGGACGAAGTGCTGGGCCGATACCGGCGACCAGCGTGGCTTGGAGGCCGGCCAAGTGTTTCAGGCTGGCTTGCAGGCGTTGCTGCTGGACGTTGCAGTCACCCTCGCTGAGGAATCAGCTGCAGCAACTGCGCGCCGCTGTCACGGCTGCGGGCGAGCAGTTGCGCATCGCTCAGCGCGTGCTCGGCCGGCACCGCCAGGGCCACCTGGGCTTGCTCCGTTTTACCGGGCTTAACCAGGGTCAGCGGGCTGCCGTCGGTTAATTGCAGGTGTTCCACGCTGGGCGCGGCGGTTGCGCGACTCCACAGCAGCAGGCCGATAGCCAGAACCAGCAGGATGAGGGTGGCGAGCGCATGTCGCCAGTAGCGTCGGATCATCAGCGTTATCCCAGTCCAGTCAGGCCGCCGGCGATCGGGGCGGCGGTGTCAGCCAAGGCTACCAGTGGGTCGAGGCCGGCGGGTACGGCCAGGTAGCGCGGTTCCCAGTCCGGTTGGAATTTGTCCTTGAAGCGGCGCAGCCCCTGGAAATTGTAGAGCTGCTCGCCACGCCGGAACAGCAGGGCGCCAACCCGCCGGGTCAACGGCGCGCCGCGGCGCGGTTGCAACCCGGACAGCGGCACCATGCCCAGGCTGAAACGCGCATAACCCTGTTGTTTGAAGTGTAGGCTCAGGCCGAGCATGAGGAATTCCATGCTCAGTTTCGGCGCCTCCGGGTGCGCGCGCATCAAATCCAGGCTGGCCAATTCGTGGCTGTGGGTTTCCAGCAAATGGACAAAAGCCACCGCGCGGCCTTCGAAGCGGATCACCGCGATGCGGAAATGCTGCAGGTATTCCGGGGTGAAGCGGCCCAGCGAAAAGCCTTTCTCGCGAACGTTTTTTCCGCTCAGCCAGGCCTCGGAAATTGCCTTCAACTCATCCGCTGGTGCCTCACCAGCGGATGAGATTTCCAGCGCCAGACCATCGCGTTGGCCACGGTTCCAGGTGTAGCGCAGGTCTTTCAGCGCTTTGCCTTTGGCGTCGAGATCGAAACGCGACAGATCGACACGCGCTTCCTCGCCGAGTTTCAACGCGGTCAGACCGATGTACATGTAGTACGGCAGGTTCCCCGCACGAACCTGATAGAACACCGGGCGGGCGTGGTGCAGATCGCAGAGGTTGCGGAACTGCCAGATCAGCTCGGCGCGCTGCCGCGCTGGGCCGATCGGATAGTAGCGCGCGACCAGGCTGCGGCCACGGCGAGCGTACATGAGGAAGGCGTCATCGCCTTGATGGAAAAGCAATGCTTTGTCGCCCGTCAGGGCCAGGCCGCCGTCGGGTTGGTCAGAGGCCTTGAGGATGGCCGCGGCCGCCGCCAGTTCTTGTGCATCCGGCAGATGGATGATCGGGGGTTCGGTGCGCAGCAGCCAGGTCAGCGCCACGATGACCAGCAGCATCGCGCTGCCCAGTGTCGAGCGCAGGGCGCGTGGAGCATTGGCGTGGGGCGCTTAGGTTGGTTACCAATAGCCGAGTGATAAATATTTTTCGATGGCCCCAGTAGCCTGCGGTTGGATAGTAGTTCCGAGCGCGGCTTGGTGTTTCGCATGTTCGGGGCACAGGATTCGGACAAGCGCGTATGTTTCGAGCATCCGCCGTTCAACCTGCCCGATCGCCAAGTCGTAGTCGATCTGTTGCGCCTGGTAAAAGAGCTGGAGCAGGACCGTGCTACTCGGGCAGTGCGCACGATTGGATTCGGCCGCTCTGGTTGATGAGAGGCAGCGCTTCACCGCCGAAATGGCTTCGGTTGGAGCGGTGATGCGGGTCGAGTGGAGGCTGGCCCAGGGCGGGCAAACCGATGGCGAGTTGGCGCGCAATCTGGGGGTGCTACTGGCGCGTTACCCCGAGCGGCTGAGCCGATTCAGGTACGCCAGAAACACAAAAGGCCACTTTTTCAAGTGGCCTTTAAATGTTTGGTTGCGGGAGCCGGATTTGAACCGACGACCTTCGGGTTATGAGCCCGACGAGCTACCAGACTGCTCCATCCCGCGCCG
>JBOICE010000206.1:0-34925 GCA_050739815.1 Pseudomonas sp.
CGACTCCGTCACGTCGCGGATGGAGGCCACGTTGCGGTTGATCTCCTCGGCGACTGAGCTTTGCTCTTCGGCAGCACTGGCGATTTGCAGGTTCATGTCGGTGATCACACCGACGGCATCACTGATCTGCCGCAGGGCGGCAACGGCCAACTCGACCTGGGCCACGCTGCTTTGCGCTTGGCGATGGCTGCTCCCCATGCTGCTGACCACGTCACGCGTGCCATTTTGCAGGCCTTCGATGACCTGGCGGATTTCCTCGACAGAATCCTGAGTGCGCTTGGCCAAGTTGCGTACTTCATCCGCCACCACGGCAAAGCCTCGGCCAGCCTCACCGGCACGAGCGGCTTCGATAGCGGCGTTGAGGGCCAGCAAGTTAGTTTGTTCGGCGATCGAGCGAATCACCTCCAGCACCGAGCCTATCTGCTGGCTGCTGCTGGCCAAGCCTTCGACTTCCTGCATGGCGACATTCATTTCGCTGGCCAGCAGTTCGATGGCGGAGGTGGTCTTGTCGATCACGCCAAGGCCTTCGCGGCTGGCTTCGTCGGCGTTACGTGCGGCCTCGGCAGCTTGGGCGGCGTTGTGCGCAACGTCGTGGGCGGTGGCGCTCATTTCCTGGAAGGCCGTGGCCACCTGATCGACTTCACGGTACTGCTGCTGCATGCCGGCGCTGGTTTGGCTGGCTATCGCGGCGGACTGATCGGCAGTGCCGCGGGCGTCCTGCACGGAGCGTTTGACGTCGGCAATGATCGGTTGCAGCTTGTCGAGAAAGCGGTTGAACCAGCCGGCCAACTCACCCAGTTCGTCCTGGTTGGCGTACTCCAGGCGCCGGGTCAGGTCGCCTTCGCCGGTGGCGATATTTTTCAGCATGGCGGCGACACCAAGAATCGGCCTGGTCACGCCACGGGCGGTCAACCACATCAGCAACAGGCCAGCGATCACGGCGATCAGGCCAATAGCCAAGGCAATCGAACTATCTGCAGTGCGGCGGTTGTCGAGTTCGCCTTCCAACTGCCGCGCCGGACCGACCAGTACTTGTTGCGGCACCTCAAGCAAAACGCCCCATGGCTTGGACTCGGGAATCGGCAGCAGCGGCTGTAGAACCCGCAACATCTCACCCTGATGCAGCACCTGGGCTTGTCCGGTGCCGATCAAACGCGCCAGTTCAGTGCCTTGTTCGGGGTAGCCGGCGGCCAATGGTTGGCCGAGCAGTGTGCTGTCGCGGCTGTGGCCTGCAAGCAGTCCGGCAGGGCTGATGATGCTGACATGGCCCTGGCCGTCGAAGAGTTCTCGATTGGCCTTGCTGCTGATCTGCTGCAGGCTGGCCAAGCTGATGTCGACGCCGAGTACACCGATGACCTTGCCATTCACTTCCAACGGAAAGGCGATGCTGGTCATCAGGGTTTGCTGGCCGTTAACGTCATCCAGGTAAGGGTCAAGTACGCAGGCCCGACGTGTATCGCGTGGGCACGTGTACCAAGCGTTATAGGGGGCGCCGCTGGCGCCAGGAGTGGTGTCGCTGAGTTGCTTCTCATCCAACACCTCGGGCTCCAGCTTGCCGGGTGTGCTCTGTGACCAGTACAGCGCAAAGCGCCCGATATCGTTGCTGCCAAGCTCGGCTTGATTGGCGAAGAGCTCGTCTTTGCCATCCAGGGCGTTGGCTTCGAACACCACATATAGGCCAAGCAGGTCAGGGTTAGCCTCCAGAGCACTGCGGACTTGCCGGGTCATGTCTTCGCGCATGTCGAAGGCATCCAGGAAACGTTTCTCGGCCTGATCCTTAAGGAACAGCACCTGCCGCGAAAACCCTTTGCCGTATTGGTAAGAGTCCATGAAGTAACGCTGGATGCGTAAGGCCTGGGATTCCCCGCGGGCGGCCATGCGCAATTGTGCGGACTCTTCGAGCATGCGAGTACTGGAAGCCTTGACCAGCTCGGCACTGCGCTTGGATTGATAGAGCGACGCGCCTACCAGCAAAGTCACGATAGCCAGTAAGCACAGGCCCGCGAGCAAGGTGATTTTCCACTGGATGGAGAGGCGGTTGAGAAACATGCGGTGTTCCTTCTTATTTTGTCGGACTGCAAGACTCATATCGGCGCGCAGAAGCCTTTCTTGACTCAATCTGGCGCAAAGCTAGAGCACTACCTGGGTTTTTATTGGAACAACGGATATGCAGGAAAGAATTATGCACAGTCCGCTCGAAATTTCGCACGGGATAATTTTCGCCGCCCAAAACTCAGCACGGCTGAGGGCGCGCCCGCTTTTTCCAGGCCTGCATTTGCTGCCACTGGAGCATCGTTTGGAATTGTTCATGGGCGCAGTTATTGCAGCATTCGGCATCATGCTGATCCTCAGCCTGTGCCGGGTGCATGTGGTTATCGCCTTGATAGTGAGGGGCTGGCTTGGTGGGTTGGGTGGTGGCGTGACGGTGATTTTGTCGTTTGCCTTACTCGGTGCTTTTGCCATGGCGATTGCCAAGTCGGGGCTGGCACGAGGGGCTGGGGCATTGGCGCAGCAGTTCCGCATCCAGATATTCTGCTGCTGGCCGGCGGGCGCTTCGGCGCCCTTGCAGTGTTGTGGACTCGGCTGGTGGCAAGACCTGTGACTTATCAGGCGACTACTCAACGGCGCGTTTGACGTCACCCTGCAAAACAACAAACCCGGCACTTGGCCGGGTTTCTTGTGTCACGCGCGGGGATTAACCCGCGGCGATCAGCCCGGCCTGTTGCACCAGATCCAGCAAGGGTTGCGGGTACAAGCCAAGGACGAACGCCAGCAGCGCGATAGCCAAGAGCATGATGCCGCCGGTGCGCTGGCCCCAGTTGAAGGGCGCATCGTGGCGATGCAGGTTAGGCTCGATCAGGAACAGCGTGACCATCACCCGCAGGTAGTAGAAGACGCCAATGGCGCTACCGAGCACCAGGGAACCGAGCAGCCACCACTGCTGCGATTGCACGCCGACGGCGATCACGTAGAACTTGCCGATAAAGCCGGCCGTCAGCGGAATACCTGCCAGCGACAGCATCATCACCGCCAGCACGGCGGTCAGGTACGGGCGCCGCCAGAACAGCCCGCGGTACTCGTACAAGGCATCGCAATCGCGGCCGTTGTAGGGCGTAGACATCAGCGTGATGACGCCGAAGGCGCCGAGGCTGGTCAGCACGTAGGTCACCAGGTAAACGCCAATCGCCTCGACGGCCAAACCTTTGCTGGCGATCAGGGCGATCAGCAGGTAGCCGAAGTGGGCGATGGAGGAATAACCGAGCAGGCGCTTGAGGTTGTTCTGCATCAGCGCCAGCAGGTTGCCGATCAGGATCGAGGCTATGCCGATGACTGTCAGGGCATCGTTCATCAGGCCGCCGTTCGCCGCTGGAGACAACTGGAACAGCCGCAGCAGCACCGCGAATACCGCGACCTTGCTGGCGGTGGCGAGGAAGGCCGCGACCGGTGCCGGTGCGCCCTCGTAGACATCCGGCGTCCACAGGTGGAAGGGTACCAGCGAGAGCTTGAAGGCCAGGCCGACCAGCATCATGCCCAGACCAATCTGTGCCACTGCACTCTGCAAGCCAGTGGTCGCGAGCTTGGCGCCGATCCCGGCGAAGCTCAGGCTGCCCGCGTCGGCATACAACAGCGCCATGCCGAACAGCAGGAACGCCGAGCCGGCGGCTGAGAGCACCATATACTTGATGCCGGCTTCCAGCGAACGTCTGTCGAAGAAGGCGTAGGCGACCATGCCATAGACCGGCACCGAGAGCAGTTCCAGGCCGATGAACAGGCCAGCCAGATGCTGCGCGCTGACCAGCACCATGCCGCCCGCCGCCGCCAGCAGTATCAGCAGGTAGAGCTCTTCGCGGTTACCTGGATAGCCAACCTTCGCATCACCCATATAGGCATGCGCCAGGGTCACACAGGCCAAGGTGGCGGCCAGGATCAGCGCCATGTAGAAGCAGGCGAAGTTATCCACCTGCAGCAGACCGGTGACTGCCAAGGGGGCCACTTTGAGTGCCGGGATGATCGACAGCAATGCCAGGTTGAGACCTACCACCGAGAGAATGAAGGTCTGCGAGTGGTTACGGCGCCAGGCAATGGCCAGCATCACCACGATGATGGTGGTGCTGACAACCAGTAGTGGCAGCAGGGCGATGAAGTGTTGAGTGGTGAATTCCATAGCGCAACTACCGGGCCGAAGCGAGTTGAGTGAAAGCGGCGCCGAGCCACTGCTGAACGCCATGCATGGTGGCGGCGGAGGTATCGAGCACCGGCTGCGGGTAAACCCCGAGCAGGATCAACAACACGGCCAAGCCGACCACCATGAGCAGCTCACGCGCGTTCAGGCCACGCAGTACCTGCTCCGACTTGCTCGGGCCGAAGTAGGCACGGTGGATCATGATCAGCGAGTAAACCGAAGCGAACACCAGACCAGAGGCGGCGATAACGCTGATCCACGGCACGCTCTTGAAGATACCGAGCAGGATCAGGAATTCGCCCAGGAAGTTACCGGTTGCCGGCAGGCCTAATGAAGCGGCAGCGAAGAACAGACTGATCCCTGGCAAGTAGGCGATGCGTGACCACAGGCCGCCCATCTCACGCATGTCACGGGTGTGTGTACGTTCATAGAGCTGGCCGCAGATGATGAACAGTGCCGCTGCGGACAGGCCGTGGGCGAGCATCTGCAGCACCACGCCTTGCAGGGCCAACTGGCTGCCGGAGTAGATACCGATCAGCACGAAGCCCATGTGCGCGACGCTGGAGTAGGCGACCAGACGTTTGATGTCGGTTTGCGCGAACGCCAGGATGGCGCCGTAGAAAACCCCGATCAGACCCAGGGTCATGGCAAACGGCGCAAACTCGGCCGAGGCATTCGGGAACAGTGGCAGGGCGAAACGCAGCATGCCGTAGGCCGCGGTTTTCAGCAGAATACCGGCGAGGTCGACGGAGCCGGCAGTCGGCGCCTGCGCATGCGCATCCGGCAGCCAGGAGTGGAAGGGCACCACTGGCAGCTTGACGGCGAAGGCGATGAAGAACCCGAGCATCAGGATGTATTCGCTCGTCGGCGGCAGTTCAGCTTTGAGCAGTTGGGTGTAATCGAAGGTGATCACGCCACTCTGACTGTAATTGACGAAGACCAGGCCGAGAATCGCCACCAACATGATCAGGCCGCTGGCCTGGGTGTAGATGAAGAATTTGGTCGCGGCGTAAATCCGCGACTTCTTGCCATCCGTTGCACTGTGACCCCAGAGCGCGATGAGGAAATACATCGGCACCAGCATCATTTCCCAGAAGAAGAAGAACAGGAACAGGTCGAGCGCCAGGAACACTCCCACCACGCCGCCGAGGATCCACATCAGGTTGAGGTGGAAGAAGCCGACGTGGCGCTGGATTTCCTTCCAGGAACACATGACCGAGAGCACACCGAGCAGGCCGGTGAGCAGGATCATCAGCAGTGACAGGCCATCCAGCGCCAGGTGCACGTTGATGCCGAAACGCTCGATCCACTGGAGCTTGAACTCAAGGGCCCAGGTCGGGTCGGTGCCTGGGGCGGGGGCCAGGCTGTAGTCGCCGGTGTACCATAGCCAGAGGCCGAGGCCCGACAATAGAAGCATGGTCAACATGGCGATCCAGCGTGGTGCGGTGGCGCCGAAGCGCTCCGCTTGCCAGCACAGGAGGCCGCCGATAAAGGGGATCAGGATTAGCCAAGGCAGAATCATGACGGGCTCAATTCCTTTCGCAAATGCGCAGATTCATTTCAGACAGTGACCAGCAATACGGCGCCCAGCACCAGTACTGCACCGCCGGCGATAGAGGCCGCATACCAGCGCAGATTGCCGGTTTCGGTGCGACTCATAAGCTTGTGCCCACCCCGCGTCAGGCGCGGAATCAAGCCAATGCTGTGGTCGATAGGGTCATGTGCGAATAACTGGGTCAGCCACATATAGGGTTTGACGAACAGCTTGTCGTACAGCCAATCGAAGCCCCAGGCGGCGAACCACCAGGCCGAGAGAAAGCGCCCAGGTGCACTCTCGGCTATTGCGCCGGCTAGGCGGCGCTTGCCGAGGAACAGCAGCGCCGCCAGCAGGATACCGGCCAGCGCGATAGCGCCCGAGGCGATTTCCAGGCTGTGTTTGGCTTCGCCACCGGCATGCCCGACGCTCTGCGGCAGTACGCCGGCGAGTGGCGGGGTGATCAGTGCGCCGACAAAAGTCGAGAGCACGATCAACAACGACAGCGGCAACCAATGTGCGACTCCGTGGCCCGCATGGGCTTCGGTCTTCACTTCACCGTGGAAGGTGATGAAGATCAGCCGGAAGGTGTACAGCGAGGTCATGAAGGCCCCGGCCAGACCGGCATACAACAGCGGCTGGTGGCCACTGGCGAACGCCTCCCAGAGGATTTCATCCTTCGAATAGAAGCCCGCGGTCAGCAGCGGCAGAGCCGCCAGCGCGGCGCCACCGACGATAAAGCTCGCATAGGCCAGCGGCAGCTTCTTCCACAGCCCGCCCATCTTGAAGATGTTCTGCTCGTGGTGGCAGGCAACTATCACCGCGCCGGAGCCGAGGAACAGCAGCGCCTTGAAGAAGGCGTGGGTCATCAGGTGGAAGATCGCCGCGTCCCAGGCACCGACACCCAACGCCAGGAACATGTAGCCGATCTGGCTCATGGTCGAGTAGGCGAGGATACGTTTGATATCGGTCTGTACCAGTGCGGCAAATCCGGCGAGTACCAGCGTGATGCCGCCGACGATGCCAACCAGCTCGAGAATGCTTGGTGCCAGGGCGAACAGGCCGTGGGTACGGGCAATCAAGTAGACGCCGGCGGTGACCATGGTCGCCGCGTGGATCAAGGCGGAGACCGGCGTCGGACCGGCCATCGCATCGGCGAGCCAGGTCTGCAGCGGCAGCTGAGCGGATTTACCCACTGCGCCACCGAGCAGCATCAGCGCCGCCAGGACCATCCAGGTATCGCCGGTCACGAACTTCTGGGGAGCCAGGACCAGCAGCTCCTGAATATTCAGGGTGCCGAGCTGGACGAAAAGAATGAACAAGCCAATGGCCATGAACACGTCGCCGATCCGGGTGACGATGAAGGCCTTGAGTGCCGCGTTACCGTTGTTGCGGTTGCTGTAGTAGAAGCCGATCAACAGGTAGCTGCACAGGCCCACACCTTCCCAACCGAAGTAGAGGAACAGCAGATTATCGCCGAGCACCAGAAACAGCATGCTGGCGATGAACAGGTTCATGTAGGAGAAGAAACGCGAGTAACCGGCCTCACCGCGCATGTACCAAGAGGCGAACAGGTGGATCAGGAAGCCAACGCCAGTAACGACGCCGAGCATGGTCAGCGACAGGCCGTCCAGATACAGGGTGAAACTCGGTGTGAAGCCATCCACCGACATCCACTGCCAGAGCAGTTGGCTATACACGCCACCCTCAGGCGGTGCGACGTTGAATTGCCAGATGATCCAGACCGTGATCAGTGCGGAGAGCCCGACAGAGCCCACGCCGATCAGCGCCGAGAAGTTTTCCGACCATCTGCCGCGCGAGAACGAGAGCAGCAGGAAGCCGAGCAGGGGGAATACACAGGTTAGAAATAGAAGGTTCATCCGCGCATCTCGCTGGCAGCGTCGACATCGAGGGTGTGGAAGCGGCGGTACAGCTGCATCAGAACCGCCAGACCGATACTGGCTTCGGCCGCAGCCAAGCTGAGTACCAGAATGAACATGACCTGACCGTCAGGCTGTGCCCAGCGGCTGCCGGCGACGATGAAGGCCAGACCGGCGGCGTTCATCATGATCTCCAGGCTCATCAGCACGAAGAGGATGTTGCGCCGCACCATCAGACCGACCAGACCGAGGCAGAACAGCATGCCTGCGATGGCCAGGCCATGCTCCAGGGGAATTGAGTTCATCATTGTTCCTTCGCCTCGTGACGGCCGAGGTGGAAAGCCGCGACCAGTGCGGCCAGCAGCAGCATGGAGGCGAGTTCCACGACCAGCAGATAGGGGCCATACAGACTGATACCGACAGCCTTGGCGTCCACGGTAGTCTGGCCGATCGCGCCAACACTTGGGTTACCCAACAGCACATACAGCAGTTCAGCCAGCAGCAGCGCCGAGAGCAGCGCTGGGCCGCCCCAGATACCGGGCTTGAGCCAGGCGCGTTCCTGTTCGGACGCGATTGGGCCGAGGTTGAGCATCATCACCACGAAGACGAACAACACCATGATGGCGCCGGCGTAGACGATGATCTCCAGCGCACCGGCGAACGGCGCACCGAGGGCGAAGAAGGTCATCGACACCGCCATCAGCGAGATGATCAGGTAGAGCAGGGCGTGTACCGGATTGGTATTGGTGATCACCCGCAAGGTGGACACCACGGCGACGCCTGAAGCGAAGTAGAAAGCGAATTCCATCGTTCGTCCTTAAGGCAGCAAGCTTTTCACGTTGATCGGCTCGGCTTCATTCTGCGCGGCGCCTTTCGGCTTACCGGCGATGGCCATACCGGCAACGCGATAGAAGTTGTAATCCGGGTTCTTGCCTGGGCCGGAGATCAGCAAGTCTTCCTTCTCGTACACCAACTCCTGACGATTGAACTCAGCCATCTCGAAGTCTGGAGTGAGCTGAATTGCAGTGGTCGGGCAAGCTTCCTCGCACAGTCCACAGAAAATGCAGCGCGAGAAGTTGATCCGGAAAAACTCGGGATACCAACGACCATCTTCGGTTTCGGCTTTCTGCAACGAGATGCAGCCGACCGGGCAGGCTACGGCGCAGAGGTTGCAGGCTACGCAACGCTCTTCACCGTCAGGGTCGCGGGTCAGGACGATCCGGCCACGGTAGCGCGGCGGCAGATACACCGGCTCTTCCGGGTACTGCAAGGTGTCGCGCTTGCGAAACGCGTGGGAGAAGATCATTACCAGGCTGCGAACCTGGGTATAAGTGCCGTGCACGATGTGTAGGATTTCTTTGATCATCTTCGTCTCCTCACTGAGCCACGCCGGACGGGGTGTTTGACAACACCAGCGCCGCGGTCACCAGCAGGTTGATCAAGGTCAGTGGCAGGCAGAACTTCCAGCTGAAGGCCATCACCTGGTCATACCGTGGGCGCGGAATCGAGGCGCGCAACAGGATGAACAGCATGATGAAGAAGCAGGTCTTGAGTGCGAACCAGAAGAACGGAATCGATGGCAGGAGACCGAACGGACCATGCCAACCGCCGAAGAACAGGGTCACCAGCAGCGCCGAGATCAGCACGATGCCGATGTATTCGCCGACGAAGAACATGCCCCACTTCATCCCGGCATATTCAATGTGATAGCCGTCAGCCAGTTCTTGCTCGGCTTCCGGTTGGTCGAACGGGTGACGGTGAGTCACCGCGACGCCAGCGATGAAGAAGGTACAGAAGCCAAAGAACTGCGGGATGATGAACCACAGGTTCTGTGCCTGGTAGTCGACGATATCGCGCATGTTGAACGAGCCAACCTGCGCCACGATGCCCATCAGCGCCAGGCCCATGAACACCTCGTACGACAGGGTCTGAGCCGAGGCGCGTAGGGCGCCGAGCAGGGCGAACTTGTTGTTGCTTGACCAACCGGCGAACAGCACGGCGTACACCGACAGGCCGGCCATGGCGAAGAAGAACAGCAAGCCGATGTTCAGATCGGCGACGCCCCAGGTCGGGGTGATCGGGATGATCGCAAAGGAGATCAACAAGGCACTCATGGCCACAACCGGCGCCAGGGTGAAGATCACCTTGTCGGCGAAGGGTGGTGTCCAGTCTTCCTTGAAGAACATCTTGACCATGTCGGCGGCGATCTGAAACATACCGAACGGTCCGACCCGGTTCGGGCCGTAGCGATCCTGCCAGAGCGCCAGCAGACGGCGCTCGACCCAGCTCAACAGCGCGCCACAGATCACCACCGCGAGCAGGATCACGATGGCCCGGATCACGGCCAGGAGCACGTCGATCACTTCAGGAGTTAACCAACTCATCATTGCGCGGCCTCCTGCAGGGAATCGGCGGATTTGCCGGCCAGTGCTGGCGGAATTCCAGCCAGGCCAACAGGCAAGGCCACCAGGCCGGCACTGAGCTCTTCACTGATGCGCAGCGGCAAGCGCAGAGCTTGGCCGGCCACGTTCAGGCTGAGCAGGGAGCCGTCATTGACACCCAGGCGATCCGCTTCGGATTTAGCCAAGGCGACATACGGCTGTGGAATACGCTCTTGCACCGGTGCGGAGCGGGAGGAGTTTTCCTCGCTGCCGAACAGGTGATAGAACGGCACCACTTGCCAGGTGCCCGGAGCCGGATTGAAGGGGTGCGCAGCGCTGGCAAACCAGGACAGACCATCGCCTTTGGGTTCGATCAAGCGTGCGCCCGGATCACCGGCACGCAGATGACCGCCGACTTCAGCCTGGAACTTGTTCCAGGCTTGCGGGGAGTTCCAGCCAGGCGACCAGGCGAAAGGAATCTGCTGGCGCGGCTCGGCGGAGCCCGAATAGCCTTCCATGGAGAAGGCGAACGCGGTGTCCTTGTCTTGCGAGGCGCGCGGCTCATGCACGTTGATGTCGGCACGCATGGCGGTACGACCGCTGTAACGTAGCGGCTCACGTGCGAGTTTCATGCCCTTGATGCGGAACGAAGCGCTCGGTGCGGCATTGCGGATGCCGGCCAGGATTGCCGTGCTCGCAGCGGTGGCTTCCGTCACGTGATCGAGCAGTGTCCAGTCCACCGGCTGGTCCAGCAGGGTGCTGCGCAGGGCATGCAGCCAGCGCCAGCCTTCGTGGACCATGACATTGGCGTCGTAGAAGGTCGGGTCGTAGACCTGGAAGAAGCGCTGAGCGCGGCCTTCCTGGCTGACCAGGGTGCCGTCGCCTTCGGCGAAACTAGCGGCCGGCAGCAGCAGATGCGCGCGGGCAGTCGTGGCTGTTTGCTGATGATCAGCCACGATCACGACTTTGGCAGCCTGCAAGGCAGCATCGACCACAGCCGCATCGGCGCGGGTGTAGAGATCGTTTTCCAGAACCACTACGGCATCGGCTTGACCTGCGATCACAGCTTGCAGCGCTGCGTCAGCCGAGCCGCCACCGAGCATTGCCAAGCCGAGGCTGTTGGCTTCCGCGACTACCAGACTCAGAGAGCCTTTCTTTTCACGCAGTTTGAGGGCCTTAGCGATATTCGCTGCCGCCTCGATCAAACCTTTATTGCCCAGTGAGGTGCCGGCGATGATCAGCGGACGTTTAGCCGCGAGCAGGGCAGCAGCAATGCGCTGGGCCAGCTCGGTGGCTTCAGGGTCGAGGTTGGCCACGGCCGGTGCGCTGGCATCCAGCGCGTGAGCTACGGCGAAGCCGATCCGGGCCAAGTCGTCTGGCGCGGCGTGCACACATTCCTCGGCCACATCGTCCAGCTTGGTTTCGGCGAGGCTGGCGATAAACAGCGGGTTCAGCGCGTGCTGGCCGATGTTTTGTACTGCCGCATTGAGCCAAGGCTGAATCTTCATGGCGTCGGCCATGTCTTCGGCTTTGCCTTTGACCGACTGACGCAGGGCCAGGGCCATACGCGCGGCGGTTTGGGTCAGGTCTTCACCGAGCACGAACACTGCATCGTGTTCTTCGATTTCGCGCATTGTCGGAATCGGCAGCGGGCTGTCTTGCAGCACGCTCAGCACGAGGCGCAGGTTGTCCAACTCATTGGCGCCGATGCCGGAGTAGAAGTGCTCGGCGCCGACCAGTTCGCGCAGGGCGAAGTTGCTTTCCAGGCTGGCGCGCGGCGAGCCGATACCGACGATGTTGCGCCCGCGCAACAGGTCGGCGGCTTTGTCCAGGGCATCATCCAGGCTGAGTTTGACGTCGCTGCCAGCCAGTTGCGGCTGGCGTGGACGGTCCTCGCGGTTGACGTAGCCATAACCAAAACGGCCGCGGTCGCAGAGGAAGTAGTGGTTCACCGAGCCGTTGTAACGGTTCTCGATGCGGCGGATCTCGCCGTAGCGCTCACCGGGGCTGATGTTGCAGCCGCTGGAGCAGCCATGGCAGATGCTCGGGGAGAACTGCATGTCCCATTTACGGTTGTAGCGCTCGGAGTGGGTCTTGTCGGTGAACACACCGGTCGGGCAGACCTCGGTGAGGTTGCCGGAGAACTCGCTTTCCAGGGTGCCGTCTTCGACACGCCCGAAGTAGACGTTGTCGTGGGCACCAAATACACCGAGGTCGGTGCCGCCGGCATAGTCCTTGTAGAAACGCACACAGCGGTAGCAGGCGATGCAGCGGTTCATCTCGTGGGAGATGAACGGGCCCAGTTGCTGGTTCTGGTGAGTACGCTTGGTGAAGCGATACCGGCGCTCGTTGTGGCCGGTCATCACGGTCATGTCTTGCAGGTGGCAGTGACCGCCTTCCTCGCACACTGGGCAGTCGTGCGGGTGGTTGGTCATCAGCCACTCGACGACACTGGCACGAAACTGCTTGGCTTCCTCGTCGTCGATGGAAATCCAGCTGTTATCGGTGGCCGGAGTCATGCAGGACATGACCAGACGGCCGCGTTTATCGTTTTCGTCGCTGTACTGCTTCACCGCGCACTGGCGGCAGGCGCCGACGCTACCGAGCGCCGGATGCCAGCAGAAGTAGGGGATGTCGAGGCCGAGGGAAAGACAAGCCTGTAGCAGGTTGTCCGCACCGTCGACTTCGAGCGCTTTGCCGTCTACGTGGATAGTGGCCATATTCAAGTTTCTTCGTTGGCCCGCTTGTGGCGGACTTGGCTAATAGAATCACGGTTTGAATCAGGGCCAGAGTTCACTGGCCGCTGTTTCATCAAGCCTTACGCGCTGACCGCCTGGGCCGGCACGGCCGGACTGCTCTGGCGGGCGATACCCGCTTCGAACTCCGGACGGAAATATTTGATCGCGCTGCCTAGCGGCTCCACGGCGCCCGGTGCGTGCGCACAGAAGGTCTTGCCTGGGCCGAGGAAGTTGACCAGCTGTTCCAAGGTTTCGATGTCGCCGGGTTGTCCTTGGCCGCTCTCGATTGCTCGCAGCACCTTGACGCTCCACGGCAAACCGTCACGGCAGGGGGTGCAGAAACCACAGGATTCGCGGGAGAAGAACTCTTCCATATTGCGCAGCAACGAAACCATGTTGACGCTTTCATCCACCGCCATGGCCAGGCCGGTGCCCATGCGGGTGCCGACTTTGGCAATGCCAGCGGCATACATCGGTGCGTCCAGGTGTTCCGGCAACAGGAAGCCGGTACCGGCACCGCCTGGCTGCCAGGCTTTCAGCTTGAAGCCATCGCGCATGCCACCCGCGTAGTCCTCGAACAGCTCACGAGCGGGGACGCCAAACGGCAGCTCCCACAGGCCAGGGTTCTTCACCTTGCCGGAGAAGCCCATCAGCTTGGTACCCATGTCTTCACTGCCGGGGCGAGCCAGGGACTTGTACCACTCGACGCCGTTGCCGACGATCGAGGGTACGTTGCACAGCGTTTCGACGTTGTTCACGCAGGTCGGCTTACCCCATACGCCAACGGCAGCCGGGAACGGCGGCTTGGAACGCGGGTTGGCACGGCGACCTTCGAGGGAGTTGATCAGCGCGGTTTCTTCACCGCAGATGTAACGCCCGGCACCGGTGTGGACGAGCAGCTCGAAGTCGAAACCGCTGCCGAGGATGTTCTTGCCGAGCAGGCCGGCGGCCTTGGCTTCCTCGACTGCGCGACTGAGGTTGGCCGCTGCGTCGACGTATTCACCGCGCAGGAAGATGTAGCCGCGATAGGCTTTCAGCGCGCGCGCACTGATCAGCATGCCTTCGATCAGCAGGTGTGGCAGCTGTTCCATCAGCATGCGGTCTTTCCAGGTGTTCGGTTCCATCTCATCCGCGTTGCACAGCAGGTAGCGAATGTTCAGGGATTCGTCCTTGGGCATCAGCCCCCACTTCACACCCGTGGGGAAGCCGGCACCGCCACGCCCTTTGAGGCCAGAGTCTTTGACGGTCTGGACGATATCGTCCTGGGACATCTGGGCGAAGGCTTTACGCGCAGCGGCGTAGCCATCTTTAGCTTGATATTCGTCGAGCCACACCGGAGCGCCGTCGTCACGCAGGCGCCAGGTCAGCGGATGAGTTTCAGCCGTGCGGGCGATCAGGTTGGCGGGACCGAAGGAGGTCAGGCGCTTGGACATGGCGGATGTCATACGTAGGCCTCCAGCAGTTTCGCCACGCCGTCCGGCTGCACATCGCCGAAGGTGTGATCGTCGATCATCAGCGCCGGGGCTTTGTCGCAATTACCCAGGCAGCAGACTGGCAGCAGGGTGAAACGGCCGTCTTCGGTGGTCTGGCCGAGGCCGATACCGAGTTGCTGTTGGATGCTGCTGACCACCGACTCATGGCCGCCGATGTAGCAGACCATGCTGTCGCAGACGCGAATGATGTGGCGGCCGACGGGCTGACGGAATATCTGACTATAGAAGGTTGCTACACCCTCGATGTCGCTGGCCGGGATGCCGATGATTTCGCCGATGGCGGCAATGGCGCCATCCGGCACCCAACCACGGGCTTTTTGTACGATTTTCAGTGCTTCGATGGAGGCTGCGCGCGAGTCTTCGTAGTGATGCAGTTCGTGCTCGATGGCCGAGCGCTCGGCATCACTGAGGATAAAGCGGTCGGTTTGAATCAGCGTGCCATTCATTGTCTGGGGCATATCAGCGGTCCACGTCGGCCATAACGAAGTCGATACTGCCCAGGTACGCGATCAAGTCCGCCACCATGCTGCCGCGGATCACCGAAGGGATCTGTTGCAGATGCGGGAAGCTTGGCGTGCGAATCCGGGTGCGGTAGCTCATGGTGCCGCCGTCGCTCGTCAGGTAATAACTGTTGATGCCCTTGGTCGCCTCGATCATCTGGAAGCTTTCGTTGGCCGGCATGACCGGGCCCCACGAGACTTGCAGGAAGTGGGTGATCAGGGTCTCGATGTGCTGCAGCGTGCGCTCCTTCGGCGGCGGCGTGGTCAGCGGGTGGTCGGCCTTGTACGGGCCTTCCGGCATATTGCGTAGGCACTGGTCAATGATGCGGATGCTCTGGCGCATTTCTTCCACGCGGACGATGCAGCGATCATAGGCGTCGCCGTTCACCGCCAGCGGAATCTCGAATTCGAAATTCTCGTAGCCTGAGTAGGGGCGAGCCTTGCGCAGGTCGAAGTCCAGGCCGGTGGAGCGCAGGCCGGCGCCGGTGATGCCCCACTCCAGTGCTTCCTTGGTGTTGTACTGGGCGACGCCTACGGTGCGGCCACGCAGGATGCTGTTTTTCAGTGCGGCCTTCTCGTACTCATCGAGGCGCTTGGGCAGCCAATCGACGAAGTCTTTCACCAGCTTGTCCCAACCGCGCGGCAGGTCGGCGGCGACCCCGCCGATGCGGTACCAGGCCGGGTGCAGGCGGAAGCCGGTGATGGCTTCGATCACCGTATAGGCACGCTGGCGGTCGGTGAAGGTGAAGAATACCGGCGTCATCGCACCGACGTCCTGGATATAAGTACCGAGGAACAGCAGGTGGCTGGTGATGCGGAAGAATTCAGCGAGCATCACGCGGATAAAGTCTACCCGGTCCGGCACCTTGATCCCCGCCAGCTTCTCAACGGCTAGCACATACGGCAGGTTGTTCATCACCCCGCCGAGGTAGTCGATGCGGTCGGTATAAGGAATGAAGCTGTGCCAGGACTGACGCTCGGCCATCTTCTCGGCGCCACGGTGGTGGTAACCGACTTCCGGCACGCAATCGACGATCTCTTCACCGTCCAGTTGCAGGATGATGCGAAAGGCACCGTGCGCGGAAGGGTGGTTCGGGCCCAGGTTGAGGAACATGTAGTCCTCGTTGTCGCCGTGGCGCTTCATGCCCCAGTCTTCAGGTTTGAAGCGGGCGGCTTCTTCTTCCAGGTTCTGTTTGGCGACCGAGAGGCTGAACGGATCGAATTCGGTGGCGCGCGCCGGATAGTCCTTGCGCAGCGGGTGACCTTCCCAGGTCGGCGGCATCATGATCCGGGACAGGTGCGGGTGGCCGGCAAAGGTGATGCCGTACATGTCCCAGACTTCGCGCTCGTACCAGTTGGCGTTGGGCCAGATTTTGGTGGCGGTCGGCAGGTTCAGGTCGCCCTCGGATAAGCCGACCTTGATCATTACGTCACTATTACGCTCGACCGACAGCAGGTGGTAGAACACGCTGAAGTCGGCGCCCGGCAGGCCACGGCGCTGGGTGCGCAGGCGCTCATCGACACCGTGCAGGTCGTAAAGCATGACGTAGGGCTTGGGCAGCTGACGCAGGAAGGTCAGGACTTCGATGAGCTGTTCACGGGCAACCCAAAGTACCGGCATGCCGGTACGGGTCGCCTGGACGGTGAAGGTCTCAGCGCCAAAGCGGGAATTCAATTCAACGACGACGTCTTGGTCGTCAGCCTTATAAGGCGGGATGTACAGAGCGGTGTCTGCAGTCATGGTCTCGGTCGCTTTCAGTCAACGTAAAGAGTGAGTCAGGCTTTCTTTTGGAAAGGGCGAGATCACACTTCGTCGGGGCTGCGCAGGTTGGTAACCTGAATACGCTGTTCGCGGCGCGCATCCTTTTGCGACGGCATGTCGGCGCGGTAAACGCCTTGATCGCCGACGACCCAGGAAAGTGGGCGACGCTCCTGGCCAATCGATTCCTGCAATAGCATCAGCGCTTGCAGGAAGGCTTCAGGGCGTGGAGGGCAGCCGGGCACATAGACGTCCACTGGGAGGAATTTATCGACCCCCTGGACTACCGAGTAAATGTCGTACATGCCACCCGAGTTGGCGCACGAACCCATGGAGATCACCCACTTGGGTTCGAGCATCTGCTCGTAGAGACGCTGGATAATCGGCGCCATTTTGATGAAGCAGGTGCCAGCGATCACCATGAAGTCGGCCTGACGTGGTGATGCACGAATCACTTCGGCACCAAAACGGGCGATGTCATGGGGGGCGGTGAAGGCGGTGGTCATCTCCACGTAGCAGCACGACAAGCCGAAGTTGTAAGGCCAGAGAGAGTTTTTACGCCCCCAGTTGACCGTCGAATTCAGCACGTCTTGCAGTTTGCCCATGTAGATGTTGCGGTGGACCTGGCCTTCTAGCGGATCGGGAACTGTCTCCCGCTCGCCGATCGGATACTGCTCGTTAGGCGCATCCGGGTCGATCCTGGTGAGTTTGTATTGCATCGCCAAAGCCTCATTGTTTTAGCTTCGCCTGCCGCTTGCGGCGACCTTCGGGAGCCCAATCGAGTGCCCCGATGCGCCAAAGGTAGACAAGACCTGCCAACAGAATTGCTATAAAAACTGTAGCTTCTATATAGCCGGCCCAGCCGCTTTCGCGAACGGACACCGACCAGGCGAAGAGAAAGAGGGCTTCAACGTCGAAGATCACGAAGAGCATCGCGACCAGATAGAATTTTGCCGACAAGCGCAGGCGAGCGCTGCCAGTGGGGAGCATTCCGGATTCGAAGGGCTCGTTTTTGCTGCGGCCCCAGGCCTTGCTACCAAGCAGGCTGGATACGCCGAGCATGAAGGCGCACAGGCCTACGACACCCAACAGGAAAATGGCAAAGCCCCAGTTGTGGGACATAGTGACGACAGCTTCAACAGGCATGCCGGTACTCCTTAGACAAGGAACGGCGATTTCATTTAAAAGTGGAAGTTGCCGGTAGCTGATGCTTAGCCAGCAATCTATCCCTCTAATTTTATGCGTGTCTGCCTTAGTAAGTAAATTTTTCCTTATAAAAAATTAACTTAGCGGCCAGGAAGTCGTCTCGTGGTTTGGCGCAAGGCCAGAGAGAGCGGGCTTGTACGGCAGTTTACGGCCTTGGTCGACTATCCATGGGTTGTGAGCTTGTGAGAATGGATTTTCTGAGGATGATATTCATTACTATTAATAAGTCTGCAGTTTTGCTGCGCCTCTCGAATTACTAACTTGTTTGAGCGTTGCAAATAAATGATTCGCCCCGGCACCGAGCCTCTTCCACCGCATCAGGCAAAACAACGCTGCAGCGGGCCTTTGTCGGGGTGACTTCTCCTTTAGTCGTGCTCCAAGGCGTCACTGCTTTGGGTGGAGGGGCGGCTTAGCGCTTCTTGCTCACCCAGGCCCAGACCATTTCGCACTGGATCGGTTGGATGCCTGTTTCATCGGTAACGCTGACGGCTACCAGCACTTCACCTTTATCTTGAGTCTGGATGGTCTGGATTTGCTCCGCGCTGAGGCTGGCAACGGCTTGCAGGGCACCCGTCGCGCGTTTGAGGTAGTCGACCTTGAGGGTTTTAATCAGCGGCAGCTTGTCATCCGGTACATTCATGCCCACCAGAAATCCGCTGGCTGACTCGGCCAGCAATGCCATAGCTGCCGCATGCACGCCCTTGATGTGGTTCTGCACCGTGCTCCGGTTGGCGATGCTCAAGACCGCACGAGTCTGGGTCAGTTCATGCACGCGTACCTTGGCGGTGCCGGCAAATTTCACCTGTGAACCGAACAGCCTGGATAGCGCTGGGCGGTGCAGGGGCTTGGGCAGCGTGTAGATGAAGGCGACGACTCGACTCAAGAGGTTGGTGGCGGGCATTGCGGGCTCCTGTTGAGATGGCCGTGGCGTAACTGGCGGCGAGTCTGTCACAGGGAAAAGTGACCGGCCAGGGCCGACCGGTCACGGGTGTATGGCATTTCGGCCAAGTTGTCAGAGCAGGCGGCGGTTGTCTTCGCGAGTGATGATTACTGTCGCAGAGCGTGGTCGTTTGCCTGGGCCGTCCGGCCAGGTGCCGAGCAAGTTGCTGGCGGTCGAGCCTTCACCTGGATGTTGGATGTTGATGAACATTGTGCGGAAGTCTGGCGTCGCGGTGATGCCGGTAATTTCGGCGCCTAGCGGGCCGGCCAGGAAGCGTTTCATCTCACCCGTTGCGGGGTCGGCTACGAGCATTTGGTTATTGCCGAAAGGCCCTGTGCTTAGCTGGCTGCCACTCATGTCCGTCTGAATCCATAACCGCCCTTCATCGTCGAACCAGAGTCCGTCTGGGCTGGCGAGGATGTTTGTGGCATCCAACGGTGCACCGTTCGGTCCTCGACTGTCGCTTTGCGGGCCGGCGAGTAGGAACAGGCTCCAGCTGAAACGCTGGCCAGCATGATCGCGGGAATGCTCCCGCCAGCGAATGATATGTCCGTAAGCGTCGGCTGGCCGTGGGTTGGCGGCGTCAGGCGTGGTGCGGGCGGTGTTGTTGGTCAGGGTGAAATAGATCTCGCCGGTATCTGGGTGCACCGCTCCCCACTCTGGACGATCCATCTTGGTTGCGCCCAGGATGTCCGCGGCCTGGCGGGTATTGATCAAGACCTCGCCCTGATCGGCGAAACTCACCCCGGCGCTGGCGCAGGCGGCCTGGAAGCGAGGGTTGTCGATATCCAGGGGTAGCCATTCGCCGCTGCTGTCGGCGTTGAAACGAGCAACGTAGAGCGTCCCTTCATCGAGCAGGTGGCCGTTGCTGCGACCCGGCCGGTATTTATCGCGGCTAACGTATTTGTAGATGTATTCGTTCTGGGCGTCGTCGCCGGAATAGCAGACCACGCGTTTTCCAGGTTTTACCGGTGCGAAGATCAAGCCTTCGTGGGCGAAGCGGCCGAGGGCGGTGCGCTTGATGGGCGCTGAGTCTGGGTCGAAGGGGTCGATCTCGACGATCCAGCCGAATTGATTCGGTTCGTTGCGATAGTCTCCCCGGGCATCGGCGGCCTTGCGGGTCGCATCAAAGCGCTCGAATTCATCGCCGGGCAACGTCTCCCAGCCGAAGCGGCTCGTGCTGCGTAGGCCATAACGCTTCAGTTCGCGGGGCAGGTCGGTGTCACTGGTGGCGAAGTAGCCTGCCCAGTTTTCCTCGCAGGTCAGGTAGGTGCCCCAAGGTGTAAAACCATTCGAGCAGTTGTTCTGGGTGCCGCGGGCAGCGGTGCCATTGGGGCTGTAACGGGTGCGCAGTAGGGCGTGGCCGCGAGCTGGGCCGCGAATCTGCATCGGAGTGGCGGCGGTAATGCGTCGGTTGCGCGCGCTGGGCAGGACTTCCCATTCACCACGCACATTGCGCCGGATCTCCACGACCGAAACGCCGTGGGCGTTGATCTCCTTGCGGACTTCCTCTGCGCTGACTCGTTTGCCGTTGACGGTTGTTGGGCCGTTGGGGTGCAGCAGCGGTGCATCGATGTACTCGTGATTGAGGACCAGCAGGCCGTGGTCGCTCTTGTGCCCGTTGCCGCGTTGAGCGTCTATCGGGAAGAAGTGCATGCCGTCATGGTGCATGCCGATTTGTTCCGCCTGGTCTTGGGCGCTGTTACTGGCGTCATCGAGAAATGCTGGGTAGCGGCCGGTGAGAGGTGTGCCCCAGGGGATAAAAGCAGTGGCCTTGTAACCTGCGGGCACTGTGATGCTGTCGGCGCGGGTAATGGCCACGGGGTCAAACGGCAGGCGTGTGCGTGGTTTGAATGGAAAGCCTAAAGTTTTGCTGGATTGTTCGGCGGCTCGCGCGGTGTCAGGGATGCCGATCCCGAGAAAGGCTAGAGCACCAAGCGCTACGCCACCTGCGAGTACCTGGCGACGACCGAGGTCTGCGATAAGTTCGTTGATATGCGGATTGTTGGAGTGGTTGCTGGGCGGCTCATCACCGTTGCCAAACAGCGCAGTGTCTTTGTTGTCAGGGCTCAAGATCTGGCTCCTCAGGGCTAATCGACGGAGCCTTGACGCTAACGAGAGAAAGCGACGGAGTAATGACAGTGCTTGTGCGTCTGCGCACAAAAAGAAAAAAACGCGCGAGCGCAGCTTTCTGTCCAGGCCTTTGGCTGCTGGTCATGAATTTCCAGGCACAAAAAAGGCGAGCCGAAGCTCGCCTTTTTCTAACACCTTAAGCCGAAGCTTAATGAATCAATCCAAGCTAACTCTAAGAAGAATTAGTGGAACTGGTTCATGGTGTTGTCTTTGCCGCTGGCCTTCAGAGCCGCTTCACCAGCGAAGTACTCTTTGTGGTTGTCGCCCAGGTCGGAACCAGCCATGTTCTGGTGCTTCACGCAAGCGATGCCCTGGCGGAGTTCTTCACGTTGCACGCCTTTCACGTAGGCCAGCATGCCCTGATCTGCGAAGTAACCTTTGGCCAGGTTGTCGGTGGACAGCGCGGCGGTGTGGTAGGTCGGCAGAGTGATCAGGTGGTGGAAGATGCCTGCATGAGCCGAACCGTCGCGTTGGAAGGTGCGGATCTTCTCGTCGGCAACCTGAGCCAGTTCGGTGGCGTCGTAGTCGATGCTCATCAGTTTGGCGCGGTCGTAGGCGGAAACGTCTTTGCCTTCGGCAACGAATGCATCGTATACCTGCTGACGGAAGTTCAGGGTCCAGTTGAAGGACGGGCTGTTGTTGTAGACCAGCTTGGCGTTCGGGATCACTTTGCGGATCTCGTTAACCATGGCGGCGATCTGGCCAACGTGCGGCTTCTCGGTTTCGATCCACAGCAGGTCGGCGCCGTTCTGCAGCGAAGTGATGCAATCCAGTACGCAGCGCGCTTCACCGGTGCCAGCACGGAACTGGAACAGGTTGGACGGCAGGCGCTTCGGACGCAGCAGTTTGCCGCCACGGTTGATCACGACGTCGCCGTTGCCCAGGTCGGCAGCGGAAACTTCTTCGCAATCCAGGAAGGAGTTGTACTGGTCGCCCAGGTCGCCTGGTTGCTTGGTCACAGCGATTTGCTTGGTCAGGCCGGCACCCAGAGAGTCGGTACGGGCAACGATCACGCCGTCGTCAACGCCCAGCTCGAGGAATGCGTAGCGAACTGCGTTGATCTTGGCCAGGAAGTCTTCGTGCGGAACGGTGACTTTGCCGTCTTGGTGGCCGCACTGCTTCTCGTCGGAAACCTGGTTTTCGATCTGGATGCAGCAAGCACCAGCTTCGATCATTTTCTTGGCCAGCAGGTAGGTGGCTTCCGGGTTACCGAAACCAGCGTCGATGTCGGCGATGATCGGTACTACGTGAGTTTCGTAGTTGTCGACTTTGGCCTGGATTTCAGCGGCTTTGGCAGCGTCGCCAGCAGCGCGGGCAGCGTCCAGATCGGTGAACAGCAGGTCCAGTTCGCGAGCGTCAGCTTGACGCAGGAAGGTGTAGAGCTCTTCGATCAGACCGGAAACGGCAGTTTTCTCGTGCATGGACTGGTCAGGCAGCGGGCCGAAATCGGAGCGCAGCGCGGCAACCATCCAGCCGGACAGGTAGAGGTAGCGCTTGTCGGTAGTCTTCAGATGCTTCTTGATCGAAATCATCTTCTGCTGACCGATGAAGCCGTGCCAGCAGCCCAGGGACTGGGTGTACACAGAAGTGTCGGCATCGTACTCGGCCATGTCTTTGCGCATGATGGCAGCGGTGTACTTGGCGATATCCAGACCGGTTTTGAAGCGGTTCTGAGCGCGCATGCGGGCGACGGACTCAGGGTTGATAGCGGCCCAGCTGTTGCCGGCGACTTCTTTCAGGGCGGCAACTGCTTTGATGTCGTTTTGATAAGCTGACATGGTCAATCCTTCAAAGTTGATGATTGGTTGAGCACGAAACTTCCCGCCCAAAACCTGTGTGCAGAAAAGTTTTGATGCGGGGGGTGTAACCGCAGGCGCCGAAATATCGACAGAGACGAGGTTGAAACCAAGGAGGGGATGAAGAGACGAACAGTTCGATGACGACAGCTGCTGCGCATGACCGGAGTCACTTGACGCTTACCGGCTCGTGGATGCCGTTGGGCGACTCAGTAGGCTGTATCTGTCTATCTGGCTGATACGCTAAAACGCTTCCCCGTCCCTCAGGACAACTTCGTTCCAGTCGCAATCTCGTCGAACTGCCTTGTGGGCGGTAAAACACGAATCGGATCTACGGTAAGTAGAGCGCGACCCGGAGGCCCATGCTAGGGCCCCTGATTAGCGGGAGCGAGGCAATAATGCCCTCGGGAAAGAGCTTCGTCAAACGTTTTGTAGTGCTTTTTTTTTACTACTACATAATGGCCGGAGCGCGACCGTACGGTCAGGTACGGGGTGCCGCTAATCCAGAGCCTCGACCTTCAGGCGTAGCGTCATGTCTTCGCGTCCCTGGGTCGAGCGATGCTGAAGAAAATCGCGCTGATCGGCCTGTGAGTCCTCGTTGACGCCACCAATGGTGATCCACTCGCCAAGGCGGCCTGTGACCCGGGTATCGGTGCTTTGCACGTTGATCGCGCCAGGCTGGGTTTGGCTGAGACGGTCATTGTTGTTGCTGATGCTGACGTGCACCAGATCTCCGGTAAGGCTTGCGGTGACGTAAAAGCCACGGGTGACATCGCGGTATTGGGTGTCGCTGTAGATGCGCCCGTAAGGGTCGGTGCTGGTGGTTGTCAGCGGTACGCTCTGGCCGACCTGAATCAGCGCTGGATAGCCCTCGGTGGCCTGTACCTGCTGAGTGCCGCCGCCACGGCTCGCGGTGCTACGGCGAATGATGCGGACCTGGTCACGCCCGTTGGTTTCGCCTTGACCGGCCTGGATATCTACGCCGCCGGCGCTGGCTGTGCCGTTCACTGAGTAACCGCGATCATTCTGGTAGTTTGAATCGCTGGTATCGACGCTGATCAGGAGTCGTCGGGGTTGGGTGTCCAATTGCTTGAGCAGGTCACGCACCTCTTGGATCTTTGCCGCTGGCGCGTTGACGACTAATTGGTTGCCATAGGGGCTGACCCGGCCTTCATCGCCGAGAACCGATTGCACCACGGACAGAACGTCTTCGGCGGTGCGGTAGTTCAGGGGGATGACCTCGGTCGCGGCCAGTAGCGGCAGGCTGACGGAAAACAGCAGGGCAGCGAGCAGGGCGCGCGGGGTCATAACAGAAAGCTCCGCAGATCAGGGTCGGTGATGCTGGTGTCCCAGGCTTGCTCGAATTGCGTTTGGCGAAGGCGCGCGCGGGCGGGATCATGGTAGAGCGCGTAGCCGGCGTATTGATCGAGTTCCGGGCGTAGCAGCAGGCCGATGCCGTCCACCAGCAGGAAGGTGATCTCTTCGTTGGGGTAGTTGGGGTGCAGTTTGCGTATCTGCACGCTGCTGGGTAAGCGGCGTGCCAGTTGCAGTAGGCGATGGCCTTCCTTAACGGCACGAGTAGAGTCACGCACGAGAATGCGCAGATGGCTTTTCGGGTGGGCAAGGAGAAAGCGCGTGCAGGTTTCCTGCACGCTGCTGTGGTGGTAGAGCCAGGGTTCGAGGTCGGAACTGTAGAGGCACAAGCTGCGCTGAGCTTGTTGTAATAGCGCCATAACGTGGGTGCGGGCTTCTGCCGGCTGGCTAAAGCGTTCCATCGGCTCATGGCTGCCGAGTACGAAGGGCGCCGGCTCCCAGCGCTCGCCCTCAGGCGGCGCCGTTTGCGGGTTATGCACGGTAAAACGCCCCGGCGATTGGAATTCGATAGCCGGCAGTTCTACTGGTTCGGCGTCGTTTTCGGATGACGGGGCGTTTTCGTCGTTCATCGTGACCTCAGCTGCTATGGCGCACCATGTCCACGTGGGGAATGCCGGCGTCGAGAAACTCGCCGCTGACTACGGTAAAGCCTAGGCGCTCATAGAAGGGCGAGGCGTGAACTTGGGCGCTGAGCATCTGCTGTTTCAGGCCGCGGCGCTCCGCCTCGGCAATTATGGCATTCATCAAGGCATCGCCAACCTTCAAACCGCGCCAGTCTTTGAGGACTGAAACTCGGCCGATGTGGCCGTCAGGCAGCAGGCGGGCTGCGCCTATCGCATAGTCGCCATCCAGCGCCAGAAAGTGCACGGCGCTGGCGTCTTCGGCATCCCACTCGAGCTCCGGTGGTACGGCCTGCTCGGCAATAAACACCGTTTCACGAATGCGGCGCAAGTCGGCGTTGTCCTTCTGCCAGCTGGCAACGCGCACGTGGATTTGGCTACTCATCGGCAAACTCCAAGCTCCCTTGTTTGACTAATTCCACTAACAAATTACGCCCTTCGTCGTCAGCCAGCCATTGGCCGAGGTTGTCGATATGCAGCGCCTCGGCGGCACAGATCAACTTGAGCAGTTCCCGCAGACTAGCCGACAGAAGACGGCTCTGGCCGCTGGCGAACAGCACCAGATCTTCGCCGACTTCGGACCAGGCCAGGCGCGCGCTGGGATTGCGTACCAGGACGGCGCCATCTTCCAGGCTGCCGAGCAGTTCTTCTTCGCTCAGTTCCGTACCGGCGACCAACTCAGGGTAGCGCGGTTCGGTCATGAATTGGCCGAACCAGGTCATCAGCAGGCGCTCATCGCCCATGTGCTCGGCGAGCAAGGCTTTGAGGCGATCCAGCGAGTCGCGCTGAATCTGGTGTGGATCGCTTGCTGGCGCGGCTCCTGCGTCGCTGTAACGTTCTTCGTCGGGCAGGAACTGGCCAAGGAAGTCGGTGAAATGGGTCAGTACTTCAGCGGCGCTAGGAGCGCGGAAGCCCACGGAATAAGTCATGCAGTTGTCCTCGGCAGTGCCGTAGTGAGCCAAACGTGGCGGCAGATAGAGCATGTCGCCGGGCTCCAACACCCATTCGTCGGTTTGTTCAAAGTTGGCTAGGATGCGCAGGTCGGCGTGCGCCAGCAGTGGGCTGTCGGCATCGCACATCTGGCCGATTTTCCAGCGCCGTTGTCCTTGGCCCTGAAGAAGAAATACGTCGTAATTATCGAAATGCGGACCGACGCCGCCACCGGGCGTGGCAAAACTGATCATCACATCGTCGATGCGCCAGCTTGGCAGGAAGCGGAAGTGCTGCAGCAACTCGGCAACCTCCGGCACGAATTGGTCGACCGCTTGAACCAATAAGGTCCAGTCGCGCTCAGGCAGGGTTTTGAAGTCATCTTCGGCGAAGGGGCCGCGACGCAACTCCCAAGGGCGTTCGCCGTGTTCGATGACCAGGCGCGATTCGACTTCCTCTTCCAGGGATAGGCCGGCCAGTTCGTCTGCGGTAATCGGGCTTTCAAAGTCAGGCAGCGCTTGGCGGATCAGCAGCGGCTTCTTCTGCCAGTAGTCACGCAGGAATTCGCGCGCGGTAATGCCGCCCAGAAGTTGAAGAGGAATATCAGGATTCATGTCTAAGCCCTTGAAGTAAATCTAAACCCTTAAATAAAAACGCCCGGCACAGCCGGGCGTGCAAAAGGGTAGTAGCGGTCAGATGCGCTTGGCCTGAGCTGCGGCATTGCCCGCATAGCCGGCTGGAGTCAGTGCTCTGAGTTGCACTTTGGCTTCGGCTGGAATGTCCAGGCCGTCGATAAAGCTTTGCAGGGCTTCGGCGCTGATGCCTTTGCCGCGGGTCAGTTCTTTGAGCTTCTCGTAGGCGTTTTCAACGCCGTAGCGACGCATTACGGTCTGGATCGGCTCGGCCAGCACTTCCCAGCAGGCGTCCAGGTCCTCAGCAATGCGTTGAGTATTGAGCTCTAACTTGCTGATCCCTTTGAGGCTGGCTTCGTAAGCGATCACGCTGTGGGCGAAACCGACGCCGAGGTTACGCAGCACGGTGGAGTCGGTCAGGTCGCGCTGCCAGCGCGAGATCGGCAGTTTGCTGGCCAGGTGCTGAAGCAGTGCGTTGGCGATACCTAGGTTGCCTTCGGAGTTCTCGAAGTCGATCGGGTTGACCTTGTGCGGCATGGTCGACGAGCCGATTTCGCCGGCGATGGTGCGCTGCTTGAAATAGCCGAGGGAGATGTAGCCCCAGATATCGCGGTCGAAGTCGATCAGGATGGTGTTGAAGCGGGCAACCGCGTCGAACAGTTCGGCGATGTAGTCGTGCGGCTCGATCTGCGTGGTATAGGGGTTGAAGCCCAGGCCCAGCTCCTGCTCGATGAACTCGCGGGCGTTGGCTTCCCAGTCAACCTCCGGGTAGGCCGACAGGTGCGCGTTGTAGTTGCCGACTGCGCCATTGATCTTGCCGAGCAACGGTACGCTGGCGACTTGGGCGATTTGCCGTTCCAGGCGATACACCACGTTGGCCAGTTCTTTACCGAGAGTGGTCGGTGAGGCTGGCTGGCCGTGGGTGCGCGAGAGCATCGGCACGTCAGCGAAGCGCACGGCCAACTCACGGATCGAATCGGCGATCTGGCGCATCAGTGGTAGCAGCACGCTGTCGCGGCCTTCACGCAGCATCAGGGCGTGGGACAGGTTGTTGATGTCTTCACTGGTGCAGGCGAAGTGAATGAACTCACTGACGTTGGCCAGCTCCGGCAGCTTCGCCGCTTGCTCCTTGAGCAGGTATTCCACGGCTTTAACGTCGTGGTTGGTCGTGCGCTCTATCTCTTTTACGCGCTCGGCGTGCGCAAGCGCGAAGTCTTCGGCCAGCGTGTTGAGCAGGGCGTTGGCTTGCGCGGAGAAGGGCGCAACTTCCGGAATGCCGGCATGCGCGGCCAGGCGTTGTAGCCAGCGAACTTCGACCATGACGCGGAAACGGATTAGGCCATATTCGCTGAAGATTGGGCGCAGAGCGCTGGTTTTGCTGGCGTAGCGGCCATCAACGGGGGATACCGCGGTGAGCGAGGAGAGCTGCATGGGGCGTTCTCGGACAGTCGGGCGACGAAAAGGGGCGCGAATTATACATGAAAAAAACACTCAGGCCTGCGTTGACCGATCGGTGTCAAGTGCACCGTCGGGGGATCGCTAGCAGGCTGGCGGTGAAAATCAGGCCCGCGCCGAGCAGTGAGGTCGGATCTGGCGCTTCGCCCCAGCGTAACCAGGCGATGATTCCGGCGAAGACGATGGCCAGATAGGCGAAGGGACCAATCTGGCCGGGTGGTGCCAGGCTGTAGGCTTTCGACATGATGATCTGGCTGGTGGTCGCGAGCAGGCCGATGATCAGGAGTAGCCACAGGTCATGGGGCTGAAGGGGTTGCCAGGACCACGTCAGCGGTAATGCGGAGGCCAGGGCGCTGAACAGCGAAAAGTAGAAGACGATGCGGAAGGCGGGTTCGGTGTCGCTCATTTCACGGATGGAGACAAATGCGAATGCGGCCAAAATGCTCGCGGCAATGCCTATCAGGGCCTGGCTGCCGAGCAGCGCTGCGGAAGGTTTGGCCACCAGTAGGACGCCGATCAGGCCGATACCGGTAGTCGCGAGCATGCGTTTGGTTAGCGGCTCTTTCAGCCACCAGCGCGCGATCAATGGGGTGAATACAGGGGCTGAGTAGGTGAAGAGCATGGCGTCCGCCAGCGGCAGGTGAGCGATGGCATAGAAGAAGCAATACATCGCCGCGAGGCCATAGGTGGTGCGCCACAGATGCGATTTCAGGCGAAGGGTCTTAAGTGGGCGGATACCGCGAAACAGGATCAACGGCAGGAAAAACAGCACGCCAATCAGGTTGCGGAAGAACACCACGGACTCGTTGTTGACGCTGCCGGAGACTTCGCGGATGCCGACGCCCATTAACGAAAACAACAGCGCCGACAGTGCCAGTAGCACGGCGCCCTGAACGGGCTTGACCGCGCGGCTGGCGATTGGGGTTGCCATGCGTTAGCCGCGCAGCAGTGGGTAGAGGTCTTTGAGTAATTTGCGCCGACTGAAGACCAACTGCCAACGGTGACCGCCGAGTTGACGCCATAGGCGCGCCGAGCGAATGCCAGCGAGCAGTAATGCGCGAATTTTCGAGGCGTTGCTGGGTTGCTGCAGGTTGCGCATATCGCCATGCACCTGAATGCGCTGGCGAAAGGTGCTTAAGGTGTCTTGATAGAGACCGCCGCTGGCTGCGATGACGTTCTCGTGTACGAGGCCAAAATGCTGCACTTGTTGTTGGATCTGATCGAGTCGGCTGCCAATTACCTGCAGCATGTCATCGCGTTTGGCTAATTTGCGTTCCAGGCCGAGCAGGGCGAGGGCATAGCGCAGTGGCTCGCGCTGAAGGCTGGTGGGGTCGCGCTCCAATGCGCTGATAAGTGCGCGGTAGCCATTGCGCAGGTTGAGGTCATCGCCACCATAGACATCCAGAGTGTCCTTTGGATCGCGCACCATCAGGCTGCCGAGCATGCAGCCGAGCGAAGCCTCGCTGATCTGGCCGGTACGGGCGATTTGGTCTACCAGAAAGGCGGCTTCGAACACGCCGCCGAGGGCGACCAGTTGCTCCTGTGTAGGCGTCATACGCGCTTATCCTTACTGCTCCAAGGTTCGGCTGTTTCAATCACGCCGCCGCCGAGGCAGATTTCACCGTCGTAGAACACCACCGACTGGCCAGGGGTAACGGCGCGCTGAGGCATGGCAAATACGGCGCGGTAGCCGTTCGCGGTTCTTTCCAGGGTGCAGGCCTGATCGCTCTGCCGGTAGCGAACTTTGGCCTTCAGTTGCCGCGGGCTGCTCAAGTCGATGGGATTGACCCAGTAGATTTCCGAGCTCAATAGAGCGCTAGAGAACAGCCATGGATGTTCATTGCCTTGACCAACGATCAGCACGTTGCGCTCTAGGTCCTTGATCAGTACATACCAGGGTTCTTCGCTGGCGTCCTTGAGGCCGCCGATGCCAAGTCCCTGGCGCTGGCCAATGGTGTGGTACATCAAGCCGTGGTGGCGACCAATGACTTCGCCTTCGGTCGTCTCGATATTGCCAGGCTGGGCCGGCAGATATTGCTTGAGGAAGTCGCTGAAGCGGCGCTCGCCGATAAAGCAGATGCCGGTGGAGTCCTTCTTTTTCGCAGTGGCCAGGTCGTGTTTCTCGGCGATGGCGCGAACTGCGGGCTTTTCTAGTTCGCCGACCGGGAACAGCGTCTTGGCGAGCTGCTCGCCACCTACCGCGTGCAGGAAATAGCTTTGGTCCTTGTTCGGGTCGAGCCCTTTGAGCAGCTCGGTACGACCATCGACCTCGCGGCGGCGCACGTAGTGACCGGTGGCGATCAGGTCGGCACCGAGCATCAGGGCGTACTCGAGAAAGGCTTTGAACTTGATCTCGCGGTTACACAGGATGTCCGGGTTTGGCGTGCGCCCGGCCTTGTATTCGGCGAGGAAATGTTCGAACACGTTGTCCCAGTATTCGGCGGCGAAGTTGGCGGTGTGCAGCTTGATGCCGATCTTGTCGCAGACGGCTTGGGCATCTGCCATATCGTCCATGGCAGTGCAGTATTCGGTGCCGTCGTCCTCTTCCCAGTTCTTCATGAACAGACCTTCCACCTGATAACCCTGCTCGAGGAGCAGAAGGGCGGATACGGAGGAGTCGACGCCGCCAGACATGCCGACGATCACGCGCTTTTGAGTTGAATCACGCATAGGAATTTAGACGAAGTGACTTTGAAAAAACGTAATTCTATCAGGCGAGGTCGCCAAACGGCGATTTAAGCCGAACCGCGCAGCAAGGTGAGCGGGAAGCGTTCGCCAGCCAGGTAGTCGTCAATGCATCTCAGTACTAGCTCGCTGCGCCAGCGCTCCGGCTGGGTGGCCAGTTCTGCGCGGGTCAACCAGCATGGGCCGATGATGCCGTCATCCAGTGGGTGCTCTGGGTGATGTTGCAGCGGTCGCCCGGCAAAGCAGATGCGCTGGTAGGTCACGCCATTGCTTGGGGCGGTGTAAAGGTAGATGCCGGTTACCGCAGTCAGCTCGATGTCCCAGCCGGTTTCTTCGAGGGTTTCACGCAGTGCCGCCTGTATCAGACTTTCGTCGGCTTCCAAGTGGCCGGCAGGCTGATTAAATACAGCGCGGCCATTGGCCATTTCCTCGACCAGCAGAAAACGCCCTTGATCTTCGACCACTGTGGCGACAGTAACGTGGGGTGTGAATCGCATGCGAAGCTCCTTAAAAATCGGCGTGCAATGTTAGCGGGAGCGCTGGGAGACGGCGAGAAAAAGGCAATCCAGAGCTGAGCTGCTAGGATAAATTGCGTCTTTCTCGAAGGGGGTTGTAGCGGTTTTGTAGTTTGACTACATGGTTGCGCTGAGTGCAGGCTTGGCGCGGGCTATGGCGGGTATTCACTCCGCTAAACGATGGAAAAGTGCGTGACTTTCTGTAGAAAAACTACAAGAATGATCCGCCTTTCCGAGACCTATAAAGATCCATCCGGCGCGCCATCCGTGCGGCGGGATGTCAGACCACGAGAGCAACGGAGTCCAGCATGGGATACCAAAAGATCCAGGTGCCAGCAGTCGGTGACAAAATCACCGTTAATGCCGATATGTCCCTGAACGTACCGAACAATCCGATCATCCCTTACATTGAGGGTGACGGCATTGGCGTTGATATCAGCCCAGTCATGATCAAAGTGGTTGATGCTGCAGTGAGCAAGGCTTACGGCGGCAAGCGCAAGATCTCCTGGATGGAAGTCTATGCCGGTGAGAAGGCCACCCAGGTTTACGATCAAGACACTTGGCTGCCGAAGGAAACTTTGGAGGCCGTGCGCGATTACGTGGTGTCCATCAAGGGCCCGCTGACCACGCCTGTCGGCGGTGGTATTCGTTCTCTGAACGTGGCTTTGCGCCAAGAGCTCGACCTCTACGTCTGCCAGCGCCCGGTTCGTTGGTTTACAGGCGTGCCAAGCCCCGTTAAGAAGCCAGGCGACGTCGACATGATCATCTTCCGCGAGAACTCCGAAGACATCTATGCAGGTGTCGAGTGGAAGGCTGGTTCGCCAGAAGCGATCAAGGTGATCAAGTTCCTCACCGAGGAAATGGGCGTCAAGAAAATCCGTTTCACCGAGAACTGCGGTATTGGTATCAAGCCGGTTTCGCTTGAAGGCACCAAGCGTCTGGTCCGTAAGGCACTGCAATACGCCGTGGACAACAATCGCGAATCCGTGACCATCGTTCACAAGGGCAACATCATGAAGTTCACCGAAGGTGCCTTCAAAGAGTGGGGCTATGAAGTGGCTCGCGATGAGTTCGGTGCAGAGTTGCTGGACGGTGGTCCTTGGATGCAATTCAAGAACCCGAACACTGGCAAGAACATCGTCGTTAAGGACGCCATCGCTGACGCCATGTTGCAGCAGATCCTGCTGCGTCCGGCGGAGTACGATGTGATCGCGACGCTGAACCTGAACGGCGACTACCTCTCTGACGCCCTGGCGGCTGAAGTGGGTGGTATTGGTATCGCTCCGGGTGCCAACCTGTCCGACACTATTGCCATGTTCGAGGCTACTCACGGTACCGCACCGAAATATGCCGGTCAGGATAAGGTCAACCCAGGTTCGCTGATCCTCTCGGCCGAGATGATGCTGCGTCACATGGGCTGGGTCGAAGCTGCCGACCTGCTGATCAAGGGCACTGAAGGTGCTATCGCTGCGAAGACCGTAACTTATGACTTCGAGCGCTTGATGGAAGGCGCTAAGCTGCAATCTTGCTCGCAGTTCGGCGATGCCATGATCGCTCACATGTGAGCTGATCAGCGGCAATAAAAAAGGCCGGTCATTTGACCGGCCTTTTTTTTGCTCTCCGAGCTCCACCTGCTGTCAGGCTTCGGTCGTGACGCCTTGTGACTGGTTTGCAGTGGTAGGCGTTTCAGTTGATAGCGAGATCGAACTGATATTGACGGCATGCAGCCCCTTAGGACCCTGGATAATATCGAAGCTTACCGGTTGGCCGGCCTTAAGAGTCTTATAGCCGTCCATCTGGATAGCCGAGTAGTGGGCGAACAGGTCCTCATCTCGGCCGTCAGCCAGGATAAATCCATAGCCCTTGGCGTTGTTGAACCACTTGACCTTACCGCTAAGCATGCTGATATCCCTCTGCAAAGAACCCCATCACTGGGGTATCATCCATTACGACTCCGTGCGCGAATCAACCAGTCTTGGCGAGGGCACGGACCCCTAATACCCGTAAGTGGGTATCTTCTGTTTGTAACACCGTTTTGCTGATAGTCAAGGCAATGCTGTGACCGCTCGTGAAGTCGGTCAAAATTTGTCTAACATCCCGGTCATTCAACTGCGAACCTTTTATTCCAGCATGCGTGTAAGTAGCCAGATTCGACTAACATTTAATCAGGATCATCCCGCATCACACGAGGATGAGGCCTTTGGTTTGGCTGTGCAGGAAGCCAAGCCAGCACTGCAGGCGCCACCTATGTATAAGGTGGTTTTGTTTAACGATGACTACACACCGATGGATTTCGTGGTCGAAGTGCTCGAGGTGTTTTTCAATCTAAACCGGGAGCTGGCGACCAAGATCATGCTGACCGTCCACACAGAGGGGCGAGCAGTATGCGGCGTGTTTACCCGCGATATCGCCGAGACCAAGGCTGTGCAGGTCAACCAATACGCAAGAGAAAGCCAGCATCCGCTACTCTGTGAAATCGAGAAGGACGGTTAATTCCGACTGCTTGGGTATGAGGTGAAGCTATGTTAAATCGAGAGCTCGAAGTCACCCTCAATCTGGCCTTCAAGGAGGCCCGCACCAAGCGCCATGAATTCATGACGGTTGAGCACCTTCTGTTGGCGTTATTGGACAACGAAGCCGCTGCCAGTGTCCTGCGCGCTTGCGGTGCTAACCTGGAAAAGCTGCGGCATGATTTGCAGGAATTCATCGACTCCACCACGCCGTTGATTCCTCAGCATGATGAGGAGCGTGAAACTCAGCCAACACTAGGTTTTCAGCGTGTACTGCAGCGCGCAGTTTTCCATGTGCAGAGTTCAGGTAAGCGCGAAGTAACTGGCGCCAATGTATTGGTGGCGATCTTTAGCGAGCAGGAGAGTCAGGCCGTATTCCTGCTCAAGCAGCAAAATGTCGCACGTATTGATGTGGTCAACTTTATTGCTCATGGTATTTCCAAGGTTCCAGGGCATGCCGATCATTCGGAAAGTGACCAGGAAATGCAGGATGACGAGGGGGGCGAGTCTTCCTCATCAAGCAATCCGCTGGATGCCTACGCCAGTAACCTGAACGAGTTGGCGCGCCTGGGGCGTATTGATCCTCTGGTCGGGCGTGAGCTTGAGGTTGAGCGCGTTGCGCAGATCCTTGCGCGCAGGCGTAAGAATAATCCGCTGCTGGTGGGTGAGGCGGGGGTCGGTAAGACGGCCATCGCCGAGGGTCTGGCCAAGCGCATCGTCGATGCTCAGGTGCCGGACTTGCTGGCGAATAGCGTGGTGTATTCCCTTGATCTCGGTGCGTTGTTGGCCGGCACCAAGTATCGCGGCGACTTCGAGAAGCGCTTCAAGGCTTTGCTCAATGAGCTGCGCAAACGGCCGCATGCGATCCTGTTTATCGATGAGATTCACACCATCATCGGTGCTGGCGCGGCTTCCGGCGGCGTGATGGATGCGTCCAATTTGCTCAAGCCGATGCTGTCTTCCGGGGAAATCCGTTGCATCGGCTCGACTACGTTCCAAGAGTTTCGTGGAATCTTCGAGAAGGATCGCGCGCTGGCGCGGCGTTTCCAGAAAGTGGATGTAACGGAGCCGTCGGTTGAAGACACCATTGGCATCCTTCGCGGCTTGAAGGCGCGCTTTGAACAGCATCACAGCATCGAGTACAGCGATGAGTCGCTGCGGGCTGCGGCGGAGTTGGCATCACGCTATATAAACGATCGTCATATGCCGGACAAGGCTATCGACGTGATCGATGAGGCGGGTGCCTATCAGCGCCTACAGCCATTAGAGAAGCGTGTTGCGCGTATCGAAGTGGCACATGTAGAAGACATCGTCGCGAAAATCGCCCGTATTCCGCCTAAGCATGTCACCAGTTCGGATAAGGAGTTGCTGCGTAATCTCGAGCGCGACCTGAAACTGACGGTGTTCGGTCAGGATGCGGCGATCGATTCCCTGTCCACGGCTATCAAGTTGTCTCGTGCTGGGCTGAAGTCGCCAGACAAGCCGGTGGGTTCGTTCCTTTTTGCCGGACCTACTGGTGTCGGCAAGACTGAGGCGGCACGGCAACTGGCTAAGGCGATGGGGATCGAGTTGGTGCGTTTCGACATGTCCGAGTACATGGAGCGCCATACGGTTTCGCGATTGATCGGTGCGCCGCCGGGCTATGTTGGTTTCGATCAGGG
>JBOICE010000207.1:0-37712 GCA_050739815.1 Pseudomonas sp.
AAATCACTCAGAGAGTTGTTGCTTAGTGAGCCGCGGCACCGCTGGCACCCAGGCCTGTGTGCGAGCGGACGAATTGCGGCAGGAAGCGTGCGCGCTCATCGGCAGCGGCAGTGGACTTGTCCGTGACTGAGAAGAACCAGATACCGACGAAGGCCACGATCATCGAGAACAGCGCCGGGTATTCGTAGGGGAAGATGGCCTGGGCGTTACCCAGTACCTGTACCCACACGGTTGGACCAAGGACCATCAGGCCAACAGCGGTTCCCAGACCCAGCCAGCCGCCGATCATGGCGCCACGGGTGGTCAGGTTCTTCCAATACATGCTCAGGAACAGCACGGGGAAGTTGCAGCTGGCGGCAATCGAGAACGCCAGGCCGACCATGAAGGCGATGTTTTGCTTCTCGAACAGGATACCCAGGCCGATGGCGAGAACGCCTAGGCCTACGGTCGTGATCTTCGAAACCCGCAGTTCATCCTTCTCGTTGGCTTTGCCCTTCTTGATCACGCTGGCATAGATGTCATGCGACACCGCCGAAGCACCCGCCAAGGTCAGGCCGGCAACCACCGCGAGAATGGTGGCGAACGCCACTGCCGAGATGAAGCCGAGGAACAGGCTGCCGCCCACGGCATTAGCCAGGTGTACCGCGGCCATGTTGTTGCCGCCCAGCAGAGCGCCAGTCGCATCCTTGAACATCGGGTTGGTGCTGACCAGCAGGATAGCGCCGAAGCCGATGATGAAGGTCAGGATGTAGAAGTAGCCGATGAAACCAGTCGCGTAAAACACACTCTTACGGGCTTCTTTAGCGTCGCTCACGGTGAAGAAGCGCATGAGGATGTGCGGCAGGCCAGCAGTACCGAACATCAATGCCAGGCCGAGGGAGATCGCCGACACCGGATCTTTCACCAGCGCGCCAGGGCTCATGATGGCCTGACCTTTGGCGTGCACTTTCACCGCTTCGGCGAACAGCGTGCCGAAGTCGAAGTTGACATGCTTCATCACCATCAAGGCCATGAACGAGGCGCCGGAGAGCAGCAGCACGGCTTTGATGATCTGTACCCAGGTGGTCGCCAACATGCCGCCGAACAGCACATAGAGCACCATCAGGATACCGACCAGGATCACCGCAACCTGGTAGTCGAGGCCGAACAGCAGCTCGATGAGCTTACCGGCGCCGACCATTTGCGCGATCAGATAGAACGCCACCACCACCAACGAACCGCTGGCGGACAGGGTGCGGATTTCTTTCTGCTTCAGGCGGTAGGACGCCACGTCGGCGAAGGTGTATTTGCCGAGATTACGCAGGCGCTCCGCAATCAGGAACAAAATCACCGGCCAGCCCACCAGGAAGCCGATCGAGTAGATCAGACCGTCGTAGCCGGAGGTGAACACCAGGGCGGAAATACCCAGGAAGGACGCCGCCGACATGTAGTCACCGGCAATCGCCAGGCCGTTCTGGAAGCCGGTAATCCGGCCGCCAGCTGCGTAGTGGTCCGCCGTCGAGTTATTCCGCTTCGAGGCCCAGTAGGTAATGAACAAGGTGGCGCCGACGAAGGCGACGAACATGACGATGGCAGAGACGTTCATCGGCTGGCGTTGGACGTCGCCGGTCAGGGCTTCGGCGGCCCAAAGGGCTGGAGCAAAGGCGAACAAGCCCAGGGTGGCAAGCAGACGCGCGATCATTTCTGCACCTCATCCAGAATGGCCTGGTTCAGATCGTCGAATTCACCATTGGCACGGAAGACGTAAATGCCGGTCAGGACGAAGGCCGAGACGATCAGCCCAACACCGACTGGGATGCCCCAGGTCGTAGCCGAACCCGGACTGATCGGCTTACCGAACAGTTGCGGATCGAACGCGATGATCAGGATGAAGGCCACATACAGGCCGAGCATGATGGCTGAGAGTATCCAGGCGAATCGCTCGCGCTTGGCTACCAGTTCTTTAAAGCGCGGACTTTGTTCGATCCGCCGGTAAATGCTGTCGTTGTTCATTTTGTTGTTGTCCTCCGCAGCACGGGTTGCTGGTGAGGTCACTCTAGAGCGCTGAGGCTCATGCGACAGACGACCTTAGTCTTAGTTGAGACCATAGTCTTAGTGGCGGCGGTAGCCTTTATTGGCAGAGGCGTTCCCCAGAAACAACCACGCCGCTCGGTGCGGGCACTGAGCGGCGTGGTTAACGCGCCTGTTAGCAGGCGGTCAGTAGCAGTTTATTGCACCCATTCCTTGACCCGCTCCGGGTTATCGTTAACCCACTTCTGAGCAGCTGCGGCAGGCTTGGCGCCCTCTTCGATGGCCAGCATCACTTCGCCGATCTCGCTAGGTTTCCAATTGAATTTCTTGAGGAAGGCCACCACTGTCGGCGCCTTGGCTTCTAGACCCAGGCTGGCGATGCTGTCGACGTGCTCGGCAGCACCGTAGACGCCTTTCGGGTCTTCGAGAAAGCGCAGTTTATTCTGATCCTTATACTTGGCGAACATCCAGTGCGGAATCCAGCCAGTGACGGCAATCGGCTTCTGCGACTTAATCGAACGCGCCAACTCGGCGGTCATGGCACTACCGGAACTGGCCTGCAGCTTGTAGCCCTCCAGACCGTAGTCCTTGATCGCTTGATCGGTTTTCAGCATCACGCCCGAACCGGCATCGATGCCGACGATGCGGCCCTTGAAACCGTCTTTCTCTACTTGCAGGTCAGCGATGCTCTTGGCCTTGACGTAGTCCGGCACGATCAGTCCGATCTTGGCGTCATTGAAGTTCGGGCCGAGGTCGACCACTTTACCCTCCGACTTTTTGAAATACTCCCCGTGGGTGACTGGCAGCCAAGCCGAGAGCATGGCATCCAACTGACCGTTCACCACGCCCTGCCACATGATGCCGGTGGCCACTGGCATCAACTGCACGTCATAGCCGAGCTTCTGCTTGATGATCTCAGCCGCCACATGGGTGGTCGCGACGCTGTCCGACCAACCGTCCACATAACCAATTTTGAGGGTTGGCTTATCCGCCGCTGCTGCCAAGCCTGCACTGAGTGCAAGTGCCAGACTGGCACCCAATCCCAAGAACCGTCGCATTTTCATTGTTTTGTCCCCGAAGTAGCGCGCCCGATCGATGTCGAGCAGCTGGAGTGGTGTTTTGGTTTGGGATTCGCCCCCGTCACGCCCTAAACAAGCCCTGCCCCTCATCAGTGGAGTGCTGACCTCTCGATGATCGACTCAGGACAAAACCGCACATGCTCTGATAGCGACCTCGAGCCAGCGGGAAGCGACATTCGCCAGACCGATCGGGAACTCAAAGGGCTCAGACACTTTAAGTGGCCGCTATAGGGGGCGTGCGTTAACGCTATTTCCTTCAGCGCCAGGCGTGTCCCGCGTGCGTCAGGCGCTAACGAGAGAGGTAAGGCTACAACTGTCACCTTCGCCGCGATGCGCGAACGTCGGGAATGCAGGTAAGATGCGCGGCTTTGCCCCCAGACGCGCCTGATCATGCCCGCTACCGCCCGCTTTCCTGTCTTGCCCTATGTGTTCGCCTGCCTGCTTGCCGTGTTTGCCCTCGCCGGGCTCTGGTATGGCCTCGGCCAGCCGGTCGTCCTGCCGGATGCGGCGACGCCGACGCACAAGTTGCAGTGCGCCTCGTACACGCCGTTCGATAAAGATCAGTCGCCGTTCGACCAGCCTTTCGCCCTGCGCCCGGAGCGGATGGATGCGGACCTGGCGCTGCTGGCCACGCGTTTCCACTGCATACGCACCTATTCCATGACCGGCCTCGAAGCCATTCCCGCACTGGCCCGCAAGCATGGCTTGAAGCTGATGCTGGGTGCCTGGATCAACGGCAACCCACTGGACACCCAGAAAGAGGTCGAGGCGCTGATCAAGTCGGCCAACGAAAACCCCGACGTCGTGCAGTCGGTGATAGTCGGTAACGAAACCCTGCTGCGTAAAGAAGTCACTGGCGCCCAACTGGCAACCTTGATCGGCCAGGTGAAGGCGCAGGTCAAACAACCGGTGACCTACGCCGACGTCTGGGAGTTCTGGCTGCAACACCCGGAAGTCGCGCCCGCCGTGGACTTCCTCACCATCCACCTGCTGCCGTATTGGGAAGACGACCCGGCAGGGATCGACGAAGCGCTAGCGCACGTCGCCGAGATCCGCCAGGTGTTTGGCAACAAATTCGCCCCTAAAGACATCCTGATCGGCGAAACCGGCTGGCCAAGCGAAGGCCGTCAGCGTGAAACCGCACTGCCAAGCCCGGTCAACGAAGCCAAATTCATCCGTGGCTTCGTTGCCATGGCCGAGCAGCATGGCTGGCACTACAACCTAATCGAAGCCTTCGACCAGCCCTGGAAACGCGCCAGCGAAGGCGCAGTAGGCGGTTATTGGGGCCTGTTCGATGCCGACCGCCAAGACAAAGCCGTACTCGCCGGCCCGGTCTCCAATCTGTCGAACTGGACCACTTGGCTAAGCATGAGCGGCTTGATCTTCCTCGCCACCCTGCTGCTGGCTGGGCGCCCCGCCTCCACCCGCGCCGCCCTGATTTTGCCGCTTCTGGCCGCCCTCGGCGCCGCCTGCATCGGCCTCTGGGGCGAGTTGGCGCGAGTCACCAGCCGCTTTGCCGGGGAATGGTTGTGGGCTGCCTTCCTGGTGGGCTTGAACCTGCTGGTGCTGGCGCACGCCGCGCTGGCGCTGTCGGCCAACGTGGGTTGGCGCGCCCGCCTCTACGCCTGGCTACAAGCGCGCGGCGGCTGGTGGCTGGCGGCTGCCGGGTTTGCCGGGGCGGTACTGATGCTCAGCCTGGTCTTCGACCCGCGTTACCGCAGTTTTCCCAGCGCCGCGCTGTTGCTGCCGGCGGTGGTGTACCTGTGCCGCCCGGTAGCCGGTCCACGCCGTGAAATCGCCGTGCTGACCTTGATCATCGGCGCGGGCATTCTCCCGCAGCTGTATCAAGAGACCCTGGGTAACCTGCAAGCCATTGGCTGGGCGCTGGTCAGCGCGCTGCTGGTCGCGGCGCTTTGGCGCAGTTTGCGGGTCAGAACGCTATGACTCGCACCTACCCCGAAATTTATTCGGGGTAAGGCAAACAAAACAAAAAAGGGATGACTGAGTCATCCCTTTTTTGTTTGGCGGCTTCACGCCCGCCTTCGGAGGGCCGTGAAGATGCTTTTTCTATCCTGCCGGTTCAGGCCGCCAGGCGTGGCGCCCGTACCAGACGCAACGCGGCAATCACCACGGCAAACACCGCCAAACTGGCGCTATACAGCACCAACGCCGGCAACGCGAACAACAGCGCCAGCACTGCCAAACCCCATCCCGGCCGGCCAGGCACGAAGAAAGCTGCCACTGCACAACTCAGTGCGGCCCAGGCGATCACCCGGAAGTGGATCAGCAACCCCAGCCCAGAGCGAACTTGGCACTCCCAACGCTGTGCCTCTTCCACACACAGGCCGACCCACTGGCCATCCTCCATCAACGCAAAACGCAGCCCATAGCTGGCGGCCAACCACAATGGCAGAACGATCAGCAACGCGATCAAGGGCAAACGGCGGGACATGGGGCTCTCCGAAGGATGAAAACGGCGCCCAGCATAATCGCCCGCCCGCCGTATGCAAGCCTAAATCCGTGCCGCCAGCGCCTGCTTCATACGGGTTCAGGCCTGGCGGGTGGATCGGCGCAGCTCGGGCGCCACATCCTTCAGCATTAGCCTGGTTGCCGATAAGCGCTCGAACACGGCAAGCTCAGGCACCCACGACGAAAGGAATCCCTATGTCCCGCATTCACCTACGCGCCGCCCAGCGCGATGACATACCGCTCATCCTCGGCCTGATCGGTGAACTCGCCGAGTACGAAAAACTCAGCGAGCAGGTCATCGCCGACCCTGAGCAGATGGCCGAGCACTTGTTTGGTCCGCGCCCCTTTGCCGAAGTACTGATCGGTGAACTGGATGGAAATCCCGCCGGTTTTGCGCTGTTTTTCCACAACTATTCGACCTTCCTCGGCAAGCCTGGCATCTATCTCGAAGACCTCTACGTACGCACCAGCGCCCGTGGTGCGGGACTCGGCAAAGCCCTGCTGGCAGAACTGGCGCAGTTGGCAGTGAGTCGCGGTTGTGGCCGCTTGGAATGGTCGGTGCTGGACTGGAACGAGCCCGCGCTCGGTTTTTATCGAAGCCTCGGTGCTCACCCGCTGGACGATTGGACGGCTTACCGCCTGAGCGGTGCCGCCCTGAGCGAACTGGCCATGCACGCCGGCTAAACCCGAGCCTTGGCACTCACGAGGCTTGCCATTGTCATAGCCTGCGTATTCACTCAGCACCTCATCTTCCAAAGGGACTCTGCAATGCCCCGTCTTCTAGGTCTTGCTGCACTCTTAAGCGGCCTTGTCTTGAGTGTGCCGCTGTTAGCGGCCGATATCGACGCCGCCAGCTATGGCTACCCTCTGAGCAACCCGTTCGAGGCGACCATCGCCACCACCCCGCCTGAGCTACGCCCACAGCTGCCCGCCGACGCGGACATCGACCAGGCGGACTACGAGGTGAAACTACGCCCGGAGCGCGAGTTCGAGCTGCCGGACAACTTCTGGCCGGTCACCAAGTTGCGCTATCGCCTGGCTGAGCAAAAGGGCCCGGCGCCTTTGATCTTCCTCATCGCCGGCACTGGCGCGCACTACTCCAGCAGCCTGAACGAATACCTGAAGAAGCTGTTCTACGGTGCCGGTTACCACGTGGTGCAACTGTCCTCGCCGACCAGTTATGACTTCATGGTCGCGGCCTCGCGCCACGCCACTCCGGGCGTATCGAGTGAAGATGCCGATGATCTTTACCGGGTCATGCAGGCGGTGCGCGCCCAGCACCCCAAGCTCGAAATTACCGACTTCTACCTGACCGGTTATAGCCTCGGCGCCCTGGATGCGGCCTTCGTCAGCCACCTGGATGAAACCCGGCGCAGCTTTAACTTCAAAAAAGTGCTGCTGCTGAACCCGCCGGTCAATCTCTACACCTCGATCACCAACCTCGATCGCCTGGTGCAGACCGAGGTCAAGGGCATCAATGACAGCACCACCTTCTATGAGCTGGTCCTCGGCAAACTGACCCGTTACTTCCAGCAGAAAGGCTATATCGACCTCAACGATGCCCTGCTCTTTGACTTCCAGCAGTCCAAGCAGCACTTGTCGAACGAACAGATGGCCATGCTGATCGGCACCTCGTTCCGCTTCTCCTCGGCGGATATCGCCTTTACTTCCGACCTGGTCAACCGCCGTGGCCTGATCACCCCGCCCAACTACCCGATCACCGCAAGCACCAGCCTCACACCCTTCCTTAGACGTGCGCTGCTGTGCGACTTCGACTGCTATATCGGCGAACAACTGGTGCCCATGTGGCGCGCCCGTACGGATGGCGGCAGCCTGCTGCAATTCATCGACCAGGTCAGCCTCTACGCCCTGGAGGATTACCTGAAAACCAGCAGCAAGATCGCGGTAATGCACAACGCCGACGATGTGATTCTTGGCCCTGGAGACCTCGGCTTCCTGCGCCGCACCCTGGGCGATCGCCTGACCGTCTACCCGCACGGCGGGCACTGCGGCAACCTCAACTACCGCGTCAACAGCGCCGCCATGCTGGAGTTCTTCCGTGGTTAAGACACCGATCCTGCTTGCCTTGCTGCTCACCAGCGGCCTGGCCCACGCTGAAAAAGCCGTCGGTCCAGATGGTTTCACCGAACCACTGAAAACCCTGAAGTTCAACCCAGGGCTCGACCAGCACGAGTTCGAGCGTTCGAGCCTCGACGCCCTGAACGTCTACGACCCCTTGGAATCCTGGAACTTGCGGGTCTACCACTTCAACTACCGCTTCGATGAGTGGGTGTTTCTGCCCATCGTGCACGGTTACCGCTACGTCACCCCCGGTTTCGTACGCAGCGGGGTGAGTAACTTCTTCGGCAACCTGGGCGATATCCCCAACCTCTTCAACAGCCTGTTGCAATTCAAAGGCCAGCGCTCAATGGAAACCACCGGGCGGCTGTTGCTCAACACTACGCTTGGGGTCGCCGGCCTGTGGGACCCGGCAACCATGATGGGCCTGCCTAAGCAGACTGAAGACTTCGGCCAGACCCTGGGCTTCTATGGCGTACCCGCCGGCCCTTATCTGATGCTGCCGATACTCGGCCCGTCCAACCTGCGTGACACGGGCGGGCTAGTAGCGGACTTCAGCCTGGAGAGTCAGGTCAACTTCCTCAACGTCGCCGAAGTCAGCGGCAATCATCCGGAAATCACCGCGCTACGCGCCGTAGACAAACGCCACAGCACCAATTTCCGCTACGGCCAGACCAACTCACCGTTCGAGTACGACAAAATCCGCTACGTCTATACCGAGGCGCGCAAGCTGCAAATCGCCGAATAAGACCAGTCTCGGCAGAGGCGTCTGCCTCGACCCGAGGGCCGCCCCACGCTTTTAAGTTGGGCCGGCCCTGTGTTTTTCAGTAGCTACGACGGCAGCCTGAGCATGGCTGGCGAGCCGAACGTGCAATAGGGCCCCTTCGTGATGAATACCCGAGAAGAAGCCCTGCAGCTCAGGGGCTAAGCGCTACCAGCGACTCCAGACCGAGAAAACTGATTAGCGCCGTCTTCTTCGCCATGGCGTCCTGATAACCCAGTTCAATCAACTCATTGCAGTAGCCCGGCTCGAAGAGCAAATAGCTGAGCACCCCTGCGCCACTGGCCTTGGTCGCACCTGGCCCACGCAAGAACATCCGCAACGCCCTCGGCAGCTCGTGACGATGGCGCGCAGCTATCTGATCCAGCGGCTGGCTCGGGGCAATCACCAACACCTCCACCGGTTTCGGAGCCAAGCTCCGCGCCGGCAGCTCGGTGGGCAGAAAACGGCTCATGTGGTTGAGCCGTTCCAGCAGTTCGATGTCACCTTCCAGGCTATCGATAAAGGTGCTGTTGAGCATATGTCCACTGATTTGCGCAAGGCTGGGCGGATGCCCGGTTTTCGGCCGGACGATGATCTGATTCGCATCGCCACTCTGCGGATTACCGCTGACCCCGACCACCAGTACACGATTGGCACCCAGGTGCAGCGCCGGGCTGATCGGTGCCGACTGCCGCACCGCGCCGTCGCCGAAGTATTCGCGATTGATCTTCACCGGCGGGAAGATCAAGGGAATCGAGGCACTGGCAATCAGGTGGTCGAGTTGCAGCCGAGTGGGCACGCCAACCCGGCGATGGCGGAACCAGGGATCTATGGTCGCGCGGCCCTGGTAGAAGGTCACTGCCTGACCGGACTCATAACCGAACGCCGTGATGGCCACCGCACGCAACTGGCGCATCCGTACCGCCGCAGCGATCCCGGAAAAATCCAGCTCCCGTGCAAGCAACTCACGCAAGGGCGAACTGTCGAGCAGCGCCACGGGCAACTGCTTGCCCAGACCCAGCAGGCTGTGACCGAAAAAACGACAGGCCTGACGCAGTACACCAGGCAGGTCGCTGCGATAGACCTGATGGGTGTGGAAGTTTTGCCAAACCTGGGTCAGCCGGCGAACCGCCTCGGTGAAGTGCAACGCCCCACACGCCAGACCTACCGCATTCACAGCTCCGGCGGAGGTGCCGACTATGACCGGGAAGGGATTCTGCGTGGCATCGGGCAGCAGATCGGCAATCGCTGCCAACACCCCCACCTGATAAGCCGCCCGGGCGCCACCGCCGGAGAGAATCAGCCCGGTGACCGGCTTGGCAGGGCTATCGGCTTGATTCATCGGCGCTCTCTTGGCTTTTTTGCGAGTATAGGAGCAGCCTGTTCAGGCCGTATAACCGAGCGCAGTAGTTTTCACGCGGCCTGTGCTAGCGGCGTTTTTTGTACAGCTTGGGTTCACCCTCCGGCCGGGTCTTGAAGCGTCGATGCGCCCACAGATACTGCTCGGGGCATTCGCGGATCGCGCGCTCGGCCCATTGGTTGACCCGCAAGCAATCGGCTTCCTCACTCTCACCGGGGAAAGCCTCCAGCGGTGAATGGATCACCAGGCGATAACCACTACCATCCTCAAGACGCTTCTGGGTAAAGGGCACGACGCGCGCCTTGCCCAGGCGCGCAAATTTGGTCGTCGCGGTCACGGTCGCGGCGACAATTCCGAACAAGGGCACGAACAGACTCTGCTTTGGGCCATAGTCCTGATCCGGCGCGTACCAGATAGCCCGTCCCGCACGCAGCACCTTGATCATCGCCCGTACATCCTCTCGCTCGATGGCCGTGGCATCCACGTTGTGGCGCTCACGCCCGCGCCGCTGGACGAAATCGAACAGCGGATTCTTGTGCTCGCGGTACATGCCATCGATAGTGTGTTGCTGGCCAAGCAGCGCGGCGCCGATTTCCAGCGTGGTGAAGTGCACCGCCATCAGAATCACGCCCTGCCCTTCAGCCTGAGCCTGTTTCAGGTGCTCCAGCCCCTCGATATGCGCCAGCGGCGCCAGACGCTCCGTGGACCACCACCAACTCATCGCCATCTCGAAGAAGGCGATACCGGTCGAGGCGAAATTTTCTTTCAGCAGGCGCTTACGCTCAAGCGCAGACAGCTCTGGAAAGCACAGTTGCAGATTACGTGCGGCAATCTGCTTGCGCGAACGCGCGGCCCAATACATCAACGCGCCCAGGCCGCGCCCACACTTCAGCAACACCGCGTAGGGCAATTGGGTGATCAGCCATAGCACACCCAGGCCCAGCCACAACGGCCAGAAGCGCGGATGGAGGAATGAGGTACGAAAGCGCGGGTGTTCCATCTCGAATTCCGGACAAACGACAAGGCCGCGCATTCTACAGGACTGCGCTTAGCTTGCGGCCCAACCGCGTTCTCGCTATAAATCCCGACTACTTTCACCCTCAGAACCTGTTCAATATCTGCTGCGTTTGCTCGGGTAGTGTTGAAAACCGGCTCGTTACGCTTTGTGACCCCCATGAATCTAGGGGATGCTGCTACCCCTAGGGAACGGGGGCGGCCCCGACCTGCACTCGCGACGATCTTGAACAGCTTCTCAGCACACTACCAAGGCGCATCAGCCAAACCATGAGCCAAACCGATCTTCTCAACCAGGACCCTGTGTTCCAGCTCAAGGGCAGCATGCTCGCCATTACAGTGCTGGAGCTGGCGCACAACGACCTCGCCCGCCTTGAGCTGCAACTGGCCGAAAAGGTTGCCCAAGCGCCGAACTTCTTCAGCAACACCCCACTGGTCCTGGCGTTAGACAAATTGCCAGGCGGTGAAGGCCAGATCGATCTGAGCGCACTGATGGCCGTTTGTCGCCGCCACGGCTTGCGCACCCTGGCTATCCGCGCCAGCCGCGAGGAAGACATCGCCGCCGCCACCGCGCTCGATCTGCCAGTCTTGCCGCCCTCCGGTGCGCGTGAGCGGCTGGTCGAACCCGTAGAAAGCATTGCCGCACGGAAAAAAGCGGAGAAACCCGCCGAACCAGTCGCCAAACCGAGCAAAGTCATCACGACTCCGGTGCGTGGTGGTCAGCAAGTGTATGCCCAAGGCGGCGACTTGATCGTCCTGGCACCGGTCAGCGCCGGAGCGGAACTTCTCGCCGATGGCAATATCCATGTTTACGCGCCAATGCGCGGCCGGGCTCTGGCCGGCGTTAAAGGCGACACCAAAGCACGAATTTTTTGCCAGCAAATGGGCGCAGAAATGCTCTCCATTGCCGGCCAATACAAGGTCTCGGAGGACCTGCGGCGCGACCCGCTATGGGGCGACGCAGTCCACGTCAGCCTGTCGGGTGATGTGTTGAACATCACCCGCCTTTAACGGATACTGCCGCGGATTTTTGAGTTAAGTCCCGCTGGGGGCATTACGGGAATCCGCGCAGCCGCAGCACGGCTTTTAAGTTTCTGATTTATTTACATTTGGGGTGAATCACCTTGGCCAAGATCCTCGTAGTCACTTCCGGCAAGGGTGGCGTGGGTAAAACCACCACCAGCGCCGCCATCGGTACCGGCCTTGCTCTGCGCGGGCACAGAACTGTCATCGTCGACTTTGACGTCGGCCTGCGTAACCTCGACCTGATCATGGGCTGCGAACGCCGCGTGGTTTACGACTTCGTCAACGTCGTCAACGGCGAAGCGACCCTCACCCAGGCCCTGATCAAGGACAAACGCCTGGAGAACCTCTACGTACTGGCCGCCAGTCAGACTCGCGATAAAGACGCGCTGACCCAGGAAGGCGTGGAAAAAATCATCAACGAATTGCGCGAAACCTTCGAATACGTGGTCTGCGACTCGCCGGCCGGGATCGAAAAAGGTGCGCACCTGGCCATGTATTTCGCCGATGAAGCGATTGTCGTGACCAACCCGGAAGTCTCTTCCGTACGCGACTCCGACCGCATGCTCGGCCTGTTGGCGAGCAAGTCGCGCCGTGCCGAGAATGGCGACGAGCCGATCAAAGAGCATCTGTTGCTGACCCGCTACAACCCAGAGCGGGTGACCAAAGGCGAAATGCTCGGCGTTGAAGACGTCGAGGAAATCCTGGCCATCCGCCTGCTCGGCGTGATCCCGGAGTCGCAAGCGGTACTGAAAGCGTCTAACCAGGGCGTGCCGGTAATTCTCGACGACCAAAGCGACGCCGGTCAGGCGTATAGCGATGCCGTCGATCGACTACTCGGCAAAGAAGTGGGGCATCGCTTCCTCGACGTGCAGAAGAAAGGCCTCCTGCAACGCCTGTTCGGAGCGCGCTAAATGAATATTTTCGACTTCTTTCGTGAGCGTAAGAAGGAATCCACCGCGTCCATCGCGAAAGAGCGCCTGCAGATCATCGTCGCCCACGAGCGCGGTCAACGCAGCCAACCCGACTACCTCCCCGCTTTGCAGCAGGAACTGGTCGAGGTCATTCGCAAATACGTGAACATCGATTCGGATCAAGTACAGGTCGCACTGGAAAGCCAGGGCAGCTGCTCGATTCTGGAACTCAACATCACCCTACCGGATCGTTGATTCGCAAGGGGTACGCGACGGCGGCTGCGGCCGCCGTCGGCGTTTCTGGAACTACCCAATGCCGCTGTCGAATATTGAAATAGTCCACCAGGACGCCGCCATTCTGGTGATCAACAAGCCAACCCTGCTGCTTTCAGTGCCTGGCCGCGCCGACGACAACAAGGACTGCTTGATCACCCGCCTGCAGGAACACGGTTTTCCAGAAGCCCGCATCGTCCATCGCCTGGACTGGGAAACCTCTGGGTTGATCCTGTTGGCCCGCGATGCCGACAGTCACCGCGAACTGTCACGGCAATTCCACGACCGTGAGACGGAAAAGGCCTATACCGCACTGTGCTGGGGCGAGCCAGAGTTGGACAGCGGCCGGATCGAATTACCCTTACGTTACGACCCGCCAACCAAACCACGGCACGTGGTCGATCACGAACTGGGCCGGCACGCCCTGACCTTCTGGCGCGTACTGGAGCGTTGCGGTCATTACAGCCGAGTCGAGCTGACCCCAATCACCGGCCGCTCACACCAGCTACGGGTTCACATGTTCTCAATCGGTCATCCCTTGCTCGGCGACCGACTGTATGCCCATGAACAAGCCCTCGCCGCCCATGAGCGCCTGTGTCTGCACGCCAGTATGCTGGCCTTCAACCACCCGCAAACGGCTGAGCGTCTGCGCTTCGACTGCCCGGCACCGTTCTAAAACCCACGCATTCAGATCAAACGCCCCCTCGCTCGACGGCAGCGGTGGGCGCCACTGCATGTAGCCACTGCCTCAGCGGCGCCATCCAATCGGCCCAGGCAATGCGGTAAACTTCTGACATTGCCGCCTGGAGTGCCCTATGCGCAAAGAATTGAACCAAGGTCTGATCGATTTCCTCAAGGCCTCGCCCAGCCCTTTTCACGCCACCGCCAGTCTGGCCCAACGCTTGGAAGCCGCGGGTTATCAAGCGCTGGACGAGCGTGAACCTTGGGCGCCAGAGCCCGGCGGCCGTTACTACGTGACCCGCAACGACTCCTCTATCATCGCGATCAAACTTGGCAAGCGCCCACCGCTGGAGGGCGGCCTTCGACTTGTTGGTGCACATACCGACAGCCCCTGCCTACGGGTGAAACCACAACCGGAGCTGCAGCGCCAGGGCTTCCTGCAATTAGGCGTCGAAGTCTACGGCGGCGCCCTCCTCGCGCCCTGGTTTGACCGCGACCTGTCGCTCGCCGGGCGTGTCACCTTCCGCCGCGATGGCAAGGTCGAAAGCCAGCTGATCGACTTCCAGCTGCCGATCGCGACCATCCCCAATCTGGCAATCCACCTCAATCGCGATGCCAATCTGGGCTGGCCAATCAATGCGCAGAACGAACTGCCGCCGATTCTGGCCCAGGTCGCCGGTGATGAACCTTATGACTTCCGCGCTTTGCTGGCCGATCAACTGAGTCGTGAACATGGCCTCAACGCCGATGCGGTGCTGGATTACGAACTGAGCTTCTACGACACCCAGGATGCGGCCGTGATTGGTCTGAACGCAGACTTTATCGCCGGTGCACGACTGGACAACCTGCTGTCCTGCTTCGCCGGTCTGCAGGCGCTGCTCAGCAGCGAAGGCGATGAAACCTGCGTGCTGATCTGCACCGACCACGAAGAAGTGGGCTCCTGCTCCGCCTGTGGGGCCGATGGCCCAATGCTCGAGCAAGTGCTGCGGCGTTTGCTGCCCGCAGGTGATGCCTTTGTGCGGATCATCCAGAAATCCCTGCTGGTTTCTGCCGACAACGCCCACGGCGTACACCCGAACTACGCCGACAAACACGACGCCAACCACGGACCTAAGCTCAACGCCGGCCCGGTAATCAAGGTCAACAGCAACCAGCGTTACGCGACCAGCAGCGAGACCGCCGGCTTCTTCCGCCACCTGTGCCTGGCCGAAGAAGTGCCGGTGCAGAGCTTTGTGGTGCGCAGCGACATGGGCTGCGGCTCGACCACAGGGCCAATCACCGCCGGCCAACTCGGCGTGCGCACAGTCGATATTGGCCTGCCGACCTTCGCCATGCACTCGATCCGCGAATTGGCCGGCAGCCATGACCTGACGCATTTGGTGAAGGTGCTGACGGCGTTCTACGGTGCCGAACTGTTCTGAGCGCCCGACTCCACCACTGCCCAGTGGCTGGAGGACCGATGCCTATTCGGGTGCGGCTCACCGCACCCTAGCGATCCCACCGAGCATCGTTGGCGCGATAAATAGCCCTCACGAAGAACTAGAGTTTGAACTGCTGCCGATAAGCCACCGGCGTTTGCCCGGTGACGCGCTTGAAGCTGCGGCGGAAGCTGGACTCGTCGCTAAAGCCCAGACTATCGCTGATCAGACTGACTGAATCGGCGGTCAGGATCAGCCGCTCGCCGGCCTGGTGGAGTTTTATCAGGCGTACCTGGTCGGCCACGGCATTGCCCGTCAGCGCCTTGATCCTGCGCGCCAGGGTGCGCGCCGTCACGGCCAGCTCATCCGCCAGCTGCTGCACATTGAGCCGTTGCGCCGGCCACTTTTCCACCAGCAGATGCAGCCTGCGCAACAGCGGGTCGGACTGCTCCATGAGACTGATGGCGCTAAAAACCGGAGCGGCCGGCTCGGGCCGCGGCAGCACCATCAGCTTGGCGATATCGCGATAGACCCCCGCTCCTAGCTGGCCCTCGATCAGCGCCTTGGCGACCAGCAGGTAGCCGCTGGCGCCGGAAGCCGTGGCGGTCAGGCGGTTGAACACCTGGGTCTGTTGAAATTGCCAATTCACCTGGGGAAAGCGCATCTGCAGGCTATCCGCCAGCCACCAGGTGGCGGTCGCACGCTCGCCGTTCAGGCGGCCGCTCTGGGCCAGCAGGCACACGCCGGTGCAATAGCTCCACAGTTGCGTCTGCTTATCTAGCTGGGCCAGGGCGCGGGTCAATGAGCGATTGCTCTCCAGCACCTGTGCCATCTTGGCCTCCGAATCCGCCCAGAGCCCGGGGATCAGCAGGGCCGTGCAGCCCGCCTCGGCCAGCGCGGTGTCTGGCTGCAGGCGCATGCCATGAACGCAGTCGACCGGCGCACTATCCAGCCCGACCCAGCACACTTCAAAGTGCCGCTCGCCGACCCGGCGATTGGCCGAGAGCAGCAGATCGGCGAAGGCGAACAGGCCGGCCGGCATGCAGCCTGGATAGAGCAGCAGCCCTATTTTTTGAATTGGCATGAAATGTCCGTTTTATGGCAATTCTCGCCATCTTTCCGGAGCGGGCGGTTTTTTACAATGGCAGCACCTGAATCGGAGCTCGCCATGAAAATCACTCAGTTGCGCAACGCCACCCTTATCGTCGAATTCGGCGATGTCCGCCTGCTGGTGGACCCCATGCTGGCGGCCCAGGGACAAATTCCACCGCTCAAATGGCTGACCGGCAACCGCCGGCGCAACCCTCTGGTCGAGCTGCCGGACAACGCCTCCGAGCTGCTGGAGCAGGTGACCCACTGCCTGATCACCCACTGCCAGAAGGGTCATTTCGACCACCTCGACCGCGCCGGCGTGCGCTGGCTGCGCGAGCGCAACATTCCGGTGTTGTGCATGGCGGAGGACGCGGACTATCTGCGCAAGCTGCGCCTCAATGTGCAGGAACTAGCCGCCCAACCACTAGGCCCCTTCTTCGACGGGACTATCCGCGCCATCCCCTGCCTGCACGGCGAGGGGTTTATCGGCCGGCTGATGGCCCATGGGCATGGCTACTTCATCCAGATTCCGGGCGAGCCCAGCCTCTACCTCGCCGGCGACACCCTGCTCACCGACCAGGTGCGCCATTGCCTGAGCGGGCTGGCGCCGGAGGTCAGCGTGCTGCCGGCCGGCGGGGCGCGGTTCGATGTCGGCGGCCCGATCATCATGGGCCAGGCGGACATTCTCACCGCCCTCAGGCTGAACCAGGGCATAGTGGTTGCCAACCATCTGGAAGCCCTCGACCACTGCCCGGTGACGCGCGGCGAGCTGCTGCGGGAGGCGGCCCAGCAGGGGTTGGGGGATAGATTGAGAGTGCCGCTGGATGGGCAAACCTTGGTATTCCACACTGCGGACGAGGATGTCGCAGAGAAGCGCCAATCCTTAGCGAGCCTGTAGGAGCCAGCTCTGCTGGCGATCGGCGGCTGCGGCCTTGATAGGATCGCGAGCAGAACTGGCTCCTACACAGTAATCACCATGCCTACTCCGGCACCTCGACGCTGACGTGAATGGCGTCGTGCCGCCAGTACTCGATATCGCAATCAATCAATCGGCCGTGCTGGTCGCGGTTGATCCGGGTGATACACAGCGCCGGGCTGCCGAGTGTGACCTTGAGTGCAGCCGCGGCCTCCACGTGCAACGCTGTCGGCACCATATCGAAGCGCACCCGCCCATAAAATATCTCGTACTGCTGCGCATACAACTCGGTCAGCGAGCGCGTCAGGTCGAACGTCAGAACCTCGGGGAAATGGGCCGGATTGAGGTAATGCTCGACATACAGCACCAGCCGGCCATCGATCCGCCGCGCTCGGCGAATCTGAACGACACTGGACAACGCGGGTAATTCCAGCAGATCGCAGATTGCCGCCGACGCTGGTTGCAAGCGTGCAGACAGTACTTCAGTGGCGGGCTGCCGCCCCTGTTCGCCAACCATCGCGTGGAAGTGGCTACGCACCAACGGGTTATAGGCCAGCCGTGGGGGTGATACGAACCAGCCGCGCCGTTCCTCCCGATAGATCAGGCCTTGCGCCTCCAACTGCCCCAATGCCTCGCGCAGGGTGATGCGTGTGGTATCGAACAGCTCACTGAGTTTGCGCTCGGCCGGCAACTTACTGCCTGACGACAACAAACCGTGCTCGATCTGCTCTTCCAACGCGCGACAGATGGCTGTCACGGCGCGGGGTGCTTCATCTCGCATCAGCCCCTGCCTCTTCTGGACTAGTCCAGCCCCATTTCAGGGCTTTGATTGGCTCGCATGGAACCCGTAATAGAGTCGCAATCCTAGGCAGCCTAGATGACTATTCGATGACATTCCGCTGTATTTGCGCAGTGCATGCCAGACTAGCCAAATAATCTACGGCTGATAAATCAGAGACTTAACCATGGTCTACGCTTGTTGAGCGCGCGCCTGGGCATAGCCATAGGCGCCGTGGATATGCCGTTTCCGACACAAAACTGTCATTCAATCCGACTAACTTGGCTTGGCTATTGCTGATCTAGACCAACACCTTAACCACCCCCATGCTACAAAAAGGAGCGTCGAATGAAACGCCTGTTGCTAGCTTCACTCATTGGATCGACCATTGCTCTGGCCAGCTCGGCTATGGCAGCAGAAGCAGACCTTAAAAGCCTCGAACAAGCCGCCCGTACCGAAGGCGCAGTCAATAGCGTGGGCATGCCCGATAGCTGGGCAAACTGGAAGGACACCTGGGTCGATCTCGGCAAGATTTACGGCCTCAAGCACCTGGACACCGATATGAGCTCGGCGCAGGAAATCGCCAAGTTCGCTGCGGAGAAGGACAACGCCACCGCCGATATCGGTGATGTGGGTGCCGCCTTCGGCCCCATCGCCGTGCAACAAGGCGTGACCCTGCCCTACAAGCCGAGTACCTGGGAGCAGATCCCCGCCTGGGCCAAGGATACCGACGGCCACTGGATGCTGGCCTATACCGGCTCAATCGCTTTCATCATCAACAAGCAACTGGTGAAAGAGCCGCCAAAATCCTGGGCGGACCTGGAAAAAGGCAAATACAAGGTCGCCATCGGTGACGTCAGCGCAGCTGCGCAAGCCGTTAACGGCGTACTGGCCGCAGCCATCGCCAAGGGTGGTGACGAGAAGAACATCCAACCAGGCCTCGACCTGTTCGCAGAAATCGCCAAGCAAGGCCGCTTGTCACTGTCGAACCCAACCATCCAGACCTTGGAAAAGGGTGAAGTCGAAGTTGGCATCGTTTGGGACTTCAACGGCCTGAGCTACCGCGACCAGATCGACCCGAGCCGCTTCGAGGTGCTGATCCCGTCCGACGGCTCGGTGATTTCCGGTTACACCACCATCATCAACAAGTACGCCAAGCACCCCAACGCCGCGAAACTGGCCCGCGAGTACATCCTCAGCGATGCCGGCCAAATCAACCTGGCCAAGGGCAATGCCCGCCCGATCCGCGCCGAGCACCTGACCCTGCCGGATGCCGTGAAAGCCAAACTGTTGCCGAACGAACAGTACGCCAAGGTTCAACCGATCAAGGACGCCAAGGCCTGGGAAGCAACCTCCAAGGCCCTGCCGGGGCTGTGGCAGGAAAACGTGATCATCAACATGGAATAAGCAGAGCGCTCAATCTCTGACTGCGCTTGCGCATGCGGCGTTGAACACGGGCTTGGACTGCTTATTTACAGTCGTAAATTTCGCCGCCTCGCCCGTTTCCTTGCCTGAGCTGCGCTCGTCCAGACCATGAACAACTCTTCTAGGGTGCGAAGGTTATGAAGCACAACGTCATCCTGGTACTGCTGGATGGCCTGAACTACGGCGTGGCCCAGCATGCGCTGGGTCACCTTCAGGCTTACTGTGGTGCTGGCCGGGCCGCACTATACAAACTGGAATGCGAGCTGCCGGCACTTTCCCGCCCGCTCTACGAATGCATCCTCACCGGCGTGCCGCCGATCGAGAGCGGCATCGTGCATAACCATGTGTCGCGCCTGTCCAACCAGCGCAGCATTTTCCACTACGCCACAGAAGCCGGATGCAGTACCGGCGCCGCGGCCTATCACTGGGTCAGCGAGCTGTACAACCGCTCACCGTTCAATGCCGCCCGCGACCGCCATACCGAGGCGCCGGAATTGCCGATCCAGCATGGGCACTTCTACTACGCCGACCACTATCCGGATTCGCACCTGTTCGCCGACGCGGAAAACCTGCGCCTGCGCCATGCGCCGAACTTCCTGCTGGTACACCCGATGAACGTCGACGACGCCGGCCACAAGCACGGCCTCGACTCGGCGCAATACCGCAACAGCGCACGGATGGCCGACATCCTCCTCGCCGAATACCTGCAACGCTGGCTCGACGCCGGCTACCAGGTGCTGGTGACCGCCGACCACGGCATGAACAACGACCGTTCGCACAACGGCCTGCTCGCTGAGGAGCGCGAGGTTCCGTTGTTCGTCCTGGGTGAAGCGTTCAGCCTCGACCCCCATGCTCAGCCAAAGCAGATCGACCTGTGCGGCACCCTCTGTGAGCTGCTCGGCGTGCCCCACGACAAACCCGTATGCCGGGAGCTGTTGAAGTGAGTTCAGTCAGCCGCGGCAAATGGCTGGCCCTGCTCTGCCTGCTGCCCTTCGCCGTGTTCTTCATCGCCTTCCAGATCGCCCCGCTGGCCTGGGTGGCGCTCAACAGCCTGAACAGCCCCGAGGGCTGGGGGCTGGGTAACTACGCCAAGGCCTTCAGTTCGAAGTTCTACCTGCAGGCGATCAAGCACAGCCTGCAAATCTCCTTCTGGTCGAGCCTGATCGGCATCCTCATCGCGGTTCTCGGCAGCTACTCGCTGCGCCAGGTGGACAGCAAACTACGTGACTTCGTCATGGCCTTCTCCAACATGACCAGCAACTTCGCCGGGGTACCGCTGGCCTTCGCCTTCATCATCCTGCTCGGCTTCAACGGCGCGCTGACCATCCTGCTCAAGCAGAGCGGCGTGATCGAGGACTTCAACCTCTACTCGAAAACCGGGCTGATCGTGCTCTACACCTACTTTCAGATCCCCTTGGGCGTGCTGCTGCTCTACCCTGCCTTCGACGCCTTGCGTGAAGACTGGCGCGAGTCGGCCGAGTTGCTCGGCGCCGGCACCTGGCAATTCTGGCGCCACATCGGCCTGCCCGTGCTGACCCCAGCGCTGCTTGGCACCTTCATCATCCTGCTGGCCAACGCACTCGGCGCCTACGCCACCGTCTATGCCCTGACCACCGGCAACTTCAACGTGCTGCCGATCCGCATCGCGGCAATGGTCGCCGGCGATATCGCCCTCAACCCGAACCTGGCCAGCGCCCTGGCAATGGTGTTGGTGGGGCTGATGGCGCTGATCACCCTGGTCCATCAGTGGTTGCTGAGAAGGAGCTACCATGTCGCGCGCTGAGTCCAAGGCCAGCAGCCTCTATCACCGCACCGTGGTTTACCTGCTGTTTCTGATCCTGCTCTCGCCGCTGGCCGGCACCCTGCTCTACTCGCTGTCCACCAGTTGGTCGGCGACCATCCTGCCGGACGGTCTGACCTTCAAGTGGTACCTGGCACTGTGGAGCGATGCACGCTTTCTCAGCGCTTTCGGCCAGTCGCTACTGGTTTGCTTCGGTGCCCTACTACTCTCGGTGTTGCTGATACTGCCGCTGCTGTTCGTGGTGCATTACCACTTCCCGAAGCTCGACGGGCTGATGAACATCCTCATCCTGCTACCCTTCGCGGTACCGCCGGTGGTGTCCTCTGTGGGTTTGCTGCAGATCTACGGCTCCGGCCCGCTGGCCATGGTCGGCACGCCGTGGATTTTGGTCGGCTGCTACTTCACCGTGGCCCTACCGTTCATGTACCGGGCAATCACCAACAATCTACAGGCGATCAACCTGCACGACCTGATGGACGCCGCCCAGCTGCTCGGCGCCAGCACCTGGAAAGCCGCACTGCTGGTAGTGCTGCCAAACCTGCGCAAGGGTCTGATGGTGTCGCTGTTCCTCTCGTTCTCCTTCCTCTTCGGCGAGTTCGTCTTCGCCAACCTGCTGGTCGGCACCCGCTATGAAACCCTGCAGGTCTACCTGAACAACATGAAAAACAGCAGCGGCCACTTCAACAGTGCGCTGGTGATTTCCTATTTTTTCTTTGTGCTGCTGTTCACCTGGGCAGCCAATCGCTTGAACAAGGACAAATCATGAGTTTTCTGAGTATTCAGGGGCTACACAAAAGCTATGCCGCCACCTCGATCTTCAGCGACATCAATTGCGAAATTGGCAAGGGCGAGTTCGTCACCCTGCTCGGCCCCTCCGGCTGCGGAAAATCCACTCTGCTGCGCTGTATCGCCGGCCTGACCGAGGTAAACGGCGGCAAGATCCTCCTCGACGGCCAGGACCTGATGCCCCTGTCGCCACAAAAGCGCGGCATCGGCATGGTGTTCCAGAGCTATGCGCTGTTCCCCAATATGACCGTGCGGCAAAACGTAGCTTTCGGCCTGCGCATGCAAAAAATTGCCGGTGGCGCTGCCGAGCGGCGCGCCAACGAAGTGCTGGGGCTGGTAGAACTCGGCGACTTCGCTGACCGCTACCCCCATCAGCTGTCCGGTGGCCAGTGTCAGCGTGTCGCCTTGGCCCGCTCGCTGATCACTCGACCTCGCTTGCTCTTGCTCGATGAACCGCTGTCCGCCCTGGATGCCCGGATTCGCAAACACCTGCGCGAAGAAATCCGGCACATCCAGCGCGAGCTAGGCCTGACCACGATCTTCGTCACCCATGACCAGGAAGAAGCGCTGGTCCTGTCCGATCGGATTTTCCTGATGAATCAGGGCCGCATTGTCCAAAGTGGCGACGCCGAAACCCTCTACACCGCGCCAGCAGATGTCTTCGCCGCAGGCTTTATCGGCAATTACAACTTGCTCGACGCGGACACCGCCAGCCGCCTGCTGAGGCGCCCGATCAACAGCCGCATCGCCATCCGCCCGGAAGCAATCCATCTCGGCGCTCACGGCAACATCGAAGCCGAGATACGTAGCCACAGCTTGCTCGGCAACGTCATTCGTTATCGCGTCGAAGCGCGCGGCGTAGAATTACTGGTCGATGTGCTGAATCGCTCGGCAGACGATATGCACAGCAGTGGCAAACGCCTTGCGCTGTCCATCGACCCCAGTGCAATTCGTGAGGTAGCTTGATGGCTCTGGCAATTTTTGATTTAGACGAAACCCTGATCAATGGTGATTGCGCCAGCTTGTGGAGCCAGCAAATGGCCAAACTTGGCTGGGTCGATGGCGAGTCCTTTCTGCGCCGCGATGCCGAGCTGATGGCGGCTTACGCCGAGGGCAAACTGGCTATGGAGGACTACATGGCCTTCAGCCTGAGCCCGTTGGTTGGCCGCACGCCTGAAGAAGTGGCCTTTGTGGTCGAGCCCTTTGTTGAGGACGTAATCGAACCGCTGATCTATGGCGATGCCTGCACCTACCTGGCAATGCATCGCGCAGCGGGTGATCGACTGCTGGTGATCTCCGCGTCCGGTGTGCATTTGGTCGCGCCGATCGCCGCACGGCTGGGCGTTGAGGAAGTGCTGGCGATTGAGCTGGAACTACGGCACGGTTTCTACAGCGGTCACACCGAAGGTGTACTGACCTATCGCGAGGGCAAAGTCACTCGCTTGCGGGCCTGGTTGGCAGCCGAAGGGGAATCCTTGGAGGGCGCCAGTTTCTACTCCGACTCGCGCAACGACCTGCCACTGCTGCAACTGGTCAGCCGCCCGAACACGGTCAATCCTGACCCGGTTCTTCGCCGTCACGCCGAACAAGCGGGTTGGCCGATTCTGACCTGGAGTTGAATCAACCGACAGCCATGGTTTGACGCTGTTCGCCCAGGAGGAAGGTAAATCCTCGCAGGGCGAATAAAAGTGCGGGCACTTGATCCGCCCCTCTTTACAGCAAACTCTCGTCGAGCAACACCACCAGTTTGCCCGCCACCTTATTGCTCGCCAGTTCGGCAAATGCCAGCTCAGCTTCTTTCATCGGAAAACTGCGTTCCAACTGCGGCTTGAGTCGCCCCTCGGCAAATAGCGGCCAAACGTGCTGACTCAGATCGCTCAGCAGGTCGGCTTTGAACTGCTCGTCGCGGTTACGCAAAGTCGAGCCGCAGAGCTGTAGCCGCTTAGCCAACACCAGCGCAAGATCCAACTGCGCCTCGCGCCCACCCATCAAACCGATCAGCACCCAGCGACCATCCTGCGCCAACAGTTGCTGATTCAGAGCCGCATAGTTGCCACCGACCGGGTCGAGGATCACATCGAAGGGGCCGAAATCGCGCAGGCTTTCCAGGCTCTCGTCGCGAGTCGCCCCGCCCTGGGCACCCAGCGCCACACAATAGGCCAAACGCTCGGCCGAACCAACGCTGACCCAACAGGGATTGCCGAAGGCCTTGCACAACTGGATCGCCGCAGAACCAACGCCACTGGCACCCGCGTGCAACAGCACCTTCTCACCCGGCTTGAGCGCAGCCAACTGAAACAGATTGAGCCAGGCGGTCGCATAGACCTCCGGCAACGCCGCAGCCTCAGCCAGGGATACACCCTCAGGTACCGGTAGCGCATGCCGTGCATCGACCACGACTTCTTCGGCCATGCCACCGCCGGCCAGCAGGGCGCAAACCCGGTCGCCAACCTGCCAGGCGCTACCGGCGCCCACCTCACTGACCACTCCGGAACATTCCAACCCGAGGATGTCGCTAGCCCCTGGCGGTGGCGGATAAAGGCCGGCTCGCTGCAACAAATCGGCTCGATTGAGCCCCGCTGCCGCCACTCGAATACGAATTTGCCCAACATCGCACGCCGGACTTGGTCGTTGCCCCCATTCCACACGGCCTTCAACGCCTTGCAATGCCTTCACGCTGCCTCCATAGTGACTTTGGACTGAGCCCGTTGCGAAACTTCGGGCTATTTGCATTTTGCAGCCGGGCTCGAATGGAACCGGCGCTCTCAAAGACGGCCTAATATGCGTTATCAACTGCCCCCGCGTCGACTCAGCATGCAGCGCTTCCTCCCCAGTACCGCCCTCGCCCTACTCCTTGGCCTCAGTGCCTTACCGCTGGCGGCGAGTCCCACTGCCGTCAACAGCTGGGACGGCATACAGCCCGACCGTGAGCAGGTGATCGCCAGCCTCAATGTGGTGGAGTTGCTCAAGCGTCATCATTACAGCAAGCCACCGCTGAATGATGAGCGCTCGGTAATCATTTACGAGAGCTACCTGAAGCTCCTCGACCCGGCACGCAGCTACTTCACGGCCGCCGATATTGCTGAATTCGACCAGTGGCGCAACAAATTCGATGACCTGCTGAAAAGCGGCGACCTCGATCCCGGCTTCATCATCTACAAACGTCATCTGGATCGCCTGAAACAGCGCCTGGACTTCGCCCTTACCCTACTAGGCAAAGGCGTCGGCAGTTTCGACTTCAATGTCGATGAAAGCCTGCAAGTCGACCGTGAAAAGGCCCCTTGGGCGAAGAACTCTGCGGAGCTGGATGAACTCTGGCGCAAACGTGTGAAAGACGAAGTTCTACGGTTGAAAATCGCTGGCAAAGCGCCCGAGGCGATTCAGGAGCTGCTGACCAAGCGCTACAAAAATCAGCTGTCGCGCCTCGAGCAAACCCGCAGCGAAGACATCTTCCAGGCCTATATCAATGCCTTTGCGCAATCCTATGACCCGCACACCAATTACCTCTCCCCGGACAATGCAGAAAACTTCGACATCAACATGAGCTTGTCGCTGGAAGGGATCGGGGCGGTCCTACAGAGCGACAACGACACCGTCAAAGTCGTTCGCCTGGTGCCGGCTGGCCCGGCAGAAAAAAGTAAACAGATTGCACCCGCCGACAAGATCGTCGGGGTTGCCCAAGGCGATGGTGAAATGGTCGATGTGATCGGCTGGCGACTGGATGAGGTCGTCAAACTGATCCGTGGCCCTAAAGGTTCCGTAGTGCGCCTGGAAGTGGTTCCTGCCAGCAACGGACCGAACGATCAGACCAGCAAAATCGTCGCGATCACCCGGGAGGCGGTCAAGCTGGAGGAACAGGCCGCGAAAAAGTCCGTCCTTAAGCTGTCCCACGATGGCCGCGAGTACAAACTGGGCGTAATCGAGATTCCGGCTTTCTATCTGGACTTCAAGGCCTTTCGCGCCGGTGACCCCGACTACAAGAGCACCACCCGAGACGTTAAGCGCCTGCTCGCCGAACTACAGAAAGACAAGGTAGACGGCGTGGTCATCGACCTGCGCAATAATGGCGGCGGTTCCCTGCAGGAAGCCACCGAGCTGACCGGCCTGTTCATCAACCAGGGCCCCACCGTACTGGTGCGCAACAGTGACGGTCGCGTCGATGTGCTCGCCGACGAAAACCCCGGCACTTACTACACCGGTCCGTTGGCACTGCTGGTCAATCGTCTATCCGCTTCGGCTTCGGAAATTTTCGCCGGTGCCATGCAGGACTATCACCGCGCCTTGATCCTTGGCGGCCAGACTTTCGGCAAAGGCACCGTGCAAACCATCCAGCCACTCAACCATGGCGAGCTGAAGCTGACCCTGGCCAAGTTCTATCGCGTGTCCGGGCAAAGCACTCAGCATCAGGGTGTACTGCCAGATATCGCTTATCCGGCCGTCGTCGACACCAAGGAAATTGGCGAGAGCGCACTGCCCGAAGCCATGCCATGGGACAGCATCCGCCCAGCGATCAAACCGGAAGTGGATCCGTTCAAACCCTTCCTGGTCGAGCTGAAAGCCCGCCATGATGCGCGTGTGGCCAAGGATCCAGACTTCGTCTTTACCCGTGATCGTCTGGAACTGGCACAACGTCTGACCCACGAAACCACCGTCAGCCTGAATGAGGTCAAGCGCCGGGCACAACATACCGACATCGAAACCCAGCAACTGGTCATGGAAAACACTCGACGCCAAGCCAAGGGTGAAGAACCGCTAAAAGAGCTGAAGCAAGAAGACGAAGACGCCCTTCCGGTAGAGGACGAAAAACTCAAGCCAGAAGACGATGCGTACCTCTCGGAGACCGGGCAAATCCTGCTCGATTATCTGGGTTTGAACTCGGCGGTAGCCACACACTGATCGGGCGTCATCAAAGAGTCATCGAACTGTCGTGAAATAAGGGGCTGATAGCGATATCAGCCCCTTCGCTTTTCCAGGACATCGAGACCCACCATGACCGTCACCGAGCAGTTGAGCGCGCTAGGCCTAATCCTCGCTCACGGCGACTTGCACAGCTTATTCCAACCGATTGTTTCACTGTCCGAGCGACGCATACTCGGCTACGAGGCCTTGACCCGCGGCCCGTCCAACAGCCCCTTGCACTCCCCGGTCAATTTATTCGGCGTAGCTCGACACGCCGGGCGCCTGAGTGAACTGGAACTGGCCTGCCGCAAGAGCGCCTGCCACAGATTCAGCGAGCTAAAGCTGGAAGGCAAACTGTTCCTCAACGTCTCGCCAGACTCTCTACTAGAGCCGACTCACCAACCCGGGCGCACGCTGCAGCTCTTGCAAACCTACGGCATCCCCCCGAGCCAGGTGGTTATCGAGCTGACCGAGCAATCACCCACCGAAGACTTTGCACTGCTCTACACCGCCCTGCATCACTACCGCGCGATGGGCTTCTCCATTGCCCTCGACGATCTCGGTGCTGGCTACTCCAGCCTACGGCTGTGGTCCGAACTACGCCCGGATTACGTAAAAATCGATCGGCATTTTATTGATGGCATCCATCAGGATGCAGTCAAACGCGAATTCGTCGGCTCCATTCTGCAGATGGCCAAAGCCTCACGCGCCCTGGTCATCGCCGAAGGTATCGAGCTGATCGAAGAGTTAGCGGTGTTAGCCGAAATGGGCGTCGATCTGGTCCAAGGCTACCTGCTAAGCCGTCCGCAGGAATTACCACCGCGCGATGCCCGCAGCCTGCTGCCGAAGCTGGAATCTACCGCTCCAGCCCTCGGCGAGGAAGGCAGCGATCTCGGAGCCCTACTCAACGAACAGCCGGCCGTCGCCCAGCACCTGCCGATTGCGGAAGTCTTGGAAGCCTTCCGTGCGCAGGCCAATCTAAACTCGCTGGCAGTCCTCAACGAGCAACTGCAGCCTGTTGGTATCGTCCACCGCCACTCACTTTCCGAGGCGCTGCTGAAACCCTTCGCCACAGATCTGTTCGCGCGCAAACCGATCAGCCGGCTGATGAGCACGGACTTTCTTGCCGTGGAGTTGGGGCAATCCCTGCAGAAAGTCAGCCGACTGCTGACCAGCCGAGCACGGCAACGGATCGAAGAAGACTTCATCATCACGTTGCATGGCCGCTACCAGGGTCTGGGGCGCGTGATCGATGTCCTCAAGCTGATCACCGAACTGAAGATTCAGCAGGCGCGCTATGCCAACCCATTGACACTCTTACCCGGCAACGTACCGATTCAACAATGTTTGGGCCGGCTCTTACAGCAAGCCCGCGAGGCAGTGATCTGCTACGTCGATATCGACAGCTTTAAACCCTTCAACGATCTCTACGGCTATGCCAAAGGCGACGAAGTCCTGCTCTGCCTGGCGCAGTGTCTAGGTGAGCGCGTCGACCCGGCGCGCGACTTCGTTGGCCATATCGGTGGCGACGACTTCTTGTTAGTGCTGGGATCGGAGGACTGGCGCGCACGTCTGAACTATCTGCTCGAAGATTTCCAGGGCCAGTGCCGACGCTTCTACAGCACTGAACACCTCGAGGCGGGCTGCTTTATCGCGCACAATCGTCAGGGGCAACGGCAGGAATTCCCGCTGCTGTCGCTTTCGTTGGGGGTGGTACATCTGCACCCGGAAAACTGCGCGCAACTGGATGCCGCCCAACTGGCCAGCCTGGCCTCAGAAGCGAAGCGGCACGCCAAGGCTATACCAGGCTACAGCCTGCACATGATAGATACGCAAAAGCTTTAGGTTTAATACTCAGAGCCCTAACTCAGCCGCACGCTGCGCATAGAGCGCGGCTTGCTCGGCATTGGCGATCAACCCGTGACCACCTTGTCGATAAAGCTCGGCCAGGTGCTGGGCCGCCAGTGGATGCCCTGCGCTAGCGGCCAATGCCCACCAATGTGCCGCCGCAAGTCCATCCGGGGCTGCACGGGCATCGCCAGCCAGACTGAGCACACCCAACTGATAAGCCGCCTTGGCATCACCCGCTTTAGCAGCCAAACCCAGCAAACGAATGCCTTCTTCACGCGCACCAAAACCACGCCCGCGAAACAGCAGCAGATGGCCGTAGAAACTTTGCGCCACGACATCATTCAGGGCCGACATGCGGGCGAATTGCCCCTCCATCCAAGCCCATGCCCGTGGCTGGCGAACCAACCATGGCCAATGGAAAAGTCGCCGAGCCAGGAAATAACTCAGACGCGCGCGTAAACGCCAAAGCAGCACTTAAACCTCGTCGGAGTAGCTGTACTCGAACACCCGCACGACTTCGGCAGCATGCCAGGACGCGGCGGCGATACCGTCAGACGGGCCAGTAAAGCGCCCAAGACGCCCTACACACTCAAAGAACCCGGTACGCGGCAGACGGCTTGCGCCCTGACTGATTACCAACGCGCTGCGCAGCGGCTGATCGGCGCGGGCATCCAATGCCGCAAGATGTTCCAAGGCCGCAGTCAGCGTCTGCATAGCAGGTGTCGGTAGCTCCAAGCGCTCGATCAACGCCCTATAGGTCAGCAGATGGCGCTGACGGCGCGCATCCTCAAGCTCACCGAGAAGCGCCTGCCAATGCTGGCGGCTAATGCGTACGCTCAAGACTCCGACTCCCAGCCGCTAATGCCCAGCGTCCACGCCAAGGCACGACGAATAGCGGTATCTGGCTGGCGTTCGCCGCTTTCGATCATTGTGAGATAGTGCGGACTGATACCCACCGTGCGCGCCAACTCTTCGAGCGACAAACCTTTACCCTCGCGCAACGCACTGAGTTCAGTCAGCTTGGGTAGAGAGGTTGGCACTGGCGCAGCGGCAACTGGGGACAGCTCGCTACGGCCGGCTGCCTGTAGCAGGGCCTGATACTCAGGCCAGGGTAAAACTGCGTACTCAGCTTTGCCGTCACGCATGATCACTTGCACATCCATCACAACTCTCCGTGGAAAGCAGTGCCGACAGCTTCAGCACCCTCCTTGCAGGCTGCCATCTTATCAGGCCAAGTACGCCACGGGGCGTGATCTATATGGCCAGGGTGCAATGCAGACAGGCCGGGGGGGTTGATTACACGGCTATTGCACTGCGCAACCAATACACCAGCCTCAGCGTGACGAGGCATCTAAATCTGGCGACGGCGCAGGCGGCAACTGTTCCAAAGCAGCCTGCTGTTCCGGCGACCGTACCGCTCGCCATCTGCGGAAAGCTTCCAGCTCGCCACTCCAGGCACTTATCACCCACCCCAGAATGGCGATGTCATCGACAAAACCCAACCCCAGCAACACATCGGGAATCGCGTCGACTGGCGAGAGAAAATACAACAGTGCCGCGATTATCGAGAGCAGCGCCTGCGAGCCGATCGCACGATACTCACCACGCAACCAAGCCATACAAAGCAACCGCAGCTCACGCAGGTCTTCCTTCAGCGTACCCAATCGCCCACCCTGCGTGGCGCTCTTGTGCGCGACCGCAAACAGCAAGGCAGGTAACCGGCCACGAGCGAGGAAATGCTGAGCCAAAGGCAGGTAACGGGCAAAATTCCACGGTGCGTTCATGCTCAACCCTCGATAACCCGCGTACTGACTGGGTTCGCTGGGTTATCCACCGAAGCTGTGGATAACCTTGTTAACAAATCCTCCACCCGCCAAGCAAAAGCCCAGCCCATGCGGCCTCGCTACAGATCGGACATTTTTTAATCAGAACAAAAAAACCAATTAAATCATTAACTTAAAAACAAAATAAAGTTAGTACTAAAGTGTCACCCGAAGCCGATGCGAACCAATCGCGCAATGTGCATAACCGTAACACTCGCAACACTCTCACCTTCATTCAGACCCTCTAGTCAGCTTCCGGTTCGTTCCGTGACTGGCAGAAACAACAACGCCCCGTCGAAGCGGGGCGCTGCATAAAAAACGTATTACTTATTGCTGAGCAGCGGCCGGATCTTTGATCCCCAACAGCTCCAACTCGAATACCAATACCGAGTTTGCCGGAATGGTCGGGCTCGGGCTTTGTGCGCCGTAAGCAAGCTCGCTAGGGATGTACAGTTTGTACTTCTCGCCAACGTGCATCAGTTGCAGACCTTCAACCCAACCTGGGATGACACCATTGACGGGCAGATCGATCGGGCTACCGCGCTCTACGGAGCTGTCGAACACCTTACCGTCAGTCAGCTTACCCTCGTAGTGCACAGTGACCACGTCGGTAGCTTTCGGCTGAGGGCCATCGGCCTTCTTCACAACTTCATATTGCAGACCAGACGCGGTAGTCGTCACACCTTCACGCTTAGCGTTTTCTTCGAGGAATTTCTTACCGGCCGCAGCCGACTCCTCGCTAACTTTGGCCATGCGCTCTTCAGCACGCTTCTGCAGGTAGGCGAAAGCCTCCATCAGCTCTTCGTCTTTCAGCTTCTGCTCTTTCTTGCCGACAGCGTCTTCGATGCCCTGAGCAACAGCCTTGGAGTCCAGGTCGTCCATGCCTTCCTGAGCCAAGCTTTTGCCCATGTTCAGGCCGATGCCGTAGGAGGCTTTTTGCGCCGGGGTTTTGAGCTCTACGCTAGTCTGCGAATCGCAACCCGCGAGAACCAGGCCAACCAGGGCCACCGCCGCCGCTAAACGATGTTGTCTCATGCTATTTCCTTGTTCGTGCGCTAAAGGGCAATCGAGTGAAGACGCGAGCTTAGCAGGCTGCCGCAATCACTGGCTACCGGGATACGAACGAGAAAATGCCGATAAGTTCAGGTGTTTAAACGAGTTTTGCGAGGTTTCAAGCGAGATGGGGCAAAACAGAAGCGGGATGACGCGGAGGAAAAGCGAGGAAAAAATGGCGCAGCGGACGGGACTCGAACCCGCGACCCCCGGCGTGACAGGCCGGTATTCTAACCGACTGAACTACCGCTGCGCGTAACCCCAAAAGTTATGGTGGGTGATGACGGGATCGAACCGCCGACCCTCTGCTTGTAAGGCAGATGCTCTCCCAGCTGAGCTAATCACCCTTCACTCTCGAAGTGGGGCGCATTCTACGGAGCGATCCACCCCCTGGCAAGCGCTTTTTAAAATAATTTTTACTGATGTTCCAAAGGCTTAGCGCAGGGTTGGCCAATGGCGCCGAGGGGGGAATAATGCGCGCTTTGCGTTAATGGAGATGCACCCCTCATGTGGTTCCGCAACCTGCTCGTCTATCGCCTCACCCAAGATCTGCCGTTCGATGCGCAAGCGCTGGAAACCGCACTGGCTGCCAAGCCCGCCCGCCCCTGCGCCAGCCAAGAGCTGAGCACTTACGGCTTCATCGCTCCGTTCGGAAAAGGTGAAGATGCGCCATTGGTGCATGTCAGCCAGGACTTCATGCTCATTGCCGCCCGTAAGGAAGACCGAATTCTGCCCGGCAGCGTGGTGCGTGATGCTCTGAAGGAAAAGGTCGACGAGATCGAAGCCGAGCAGATGCGCAAGGTCTACAAGAAGGAGCGCGACCAACTCAAGGACGAAATCATTCAGGCCTTCCTGCCTCGCGCCTTTATACGTCGCTCGTCCACCTTTGCCGCCATCGCACCGAAGCAAGGCCTGATTCTGGTCAATGCCTCCAGCCCAAAACGTGCCGAGGACCTGCTCTCCACACTGCGCGAAGCCATTGGCTCGCTGCCGGTGCGCCCGCTGTCGGTGAAGGTTGCCCCCACCGCGACACTGACCGATTGGGTTAAAACCCAGAAAGCCGCCGACAACTTCACCGTGCTCGACGAGTGCGAACTGCGCGATACCCAGGAAGACGGCGGCATCGTGCGCTGCAAACGCCAGGATCTGACCAGCGAAGAAATTCAACTGCACCTGTCTTCCGGCAAACTGGTCACACAGTTGTCGCTGGCCTGGCAGGACAAGTTGTCCTTCGTGCTCGACGACAAAATGATCATCAAGCGCCTGCGCTTCGAAGACCTGCTGCAAGATCAAGCCGAGCAAGATGGCGGCGACGAGGCTCTGGGCCAACTCGACGCCAGCTTTACCCTGATGATGCTGACATTCGGCGAGTTCCTTCCAGAGCTGTTCGAAGCTCTCGGCGGCGAAGAGGTCCCGCAAGGGATCTAACCTCACCACACGGCTGGCAGGAACCGAAAAGAAAAACCCTGCAATAGATCACGCTGCCCAATCATCCTGCCGGGCTTGCCCTGTTCGGCAGGATGTGCAAAATAACGCACAGCGTAAGGACGACCTTACCACTCGTTGAGTGACCAGGCGGGGACGGCCCCATCCACAGTCGTACCGCTGGAGGTCACATGTCCTGGATCATTCTGTTTTTCGCCGGTCTGTTCGAAGTCGGCTGGGCCGTCGGCCTGAAATACACTGACGGCTTCACCCGCCCCTTGCCTACCGCTCTCACTATCGGCGCGATGATCGTCAGCCTGGGCCTGCTCGGCCTGGCCATGAAGGAACTGCCGCTGGGCACCGCCTATGCAGTCTGGACCGGTGTCGGCGCCGTCGGCACCGTCATCGCTGGGATCATTTTGTTCGGTGAATCCATGGCCTTGATTCGACTGGCCAGTGTGGCGCTGATCGTCTGTGGCTTGCTTGGCCTTAAGCTCAGCTACTAGCTCAACAACAAATAGAAAGCCCGCCAATTGGCGGGCTTTTTCGTTTCGATGCTTAACGAGAGTTGCCACGCAACTCGGCCACCTGTGCTTGCAGCGTCACCGGATCAGCCGCTTCAGGCCTCAGTGGAGCACCCGCCACCAGAGTGATATGCGACCACAAGCGACGGAACAAGCCCTTGTTCGGATCACGACTGAAGAAGCTGCCCCACAGCCCCCGCAGCGCCATCGGAATCACCGGCACGGGGTTTTCCTCGAGGATGCGCGCGATACCATTCTTGAACTCATTAAGCTCGCCATCGCTGGTCAGCTTACCCTCGGGAAAGATGCACACCAGCTCACCGTTTTTCAGGTACTCGCCAATCTTCTTGAACGCCTGATCGTAGATCAGCAGGTCTTCACTACGCCCGGCAATCGGCACCGTACCGGCGGTGCGGAAGATGAAGTTGAGCACCGGCAGGTTGTAGATTTTGTAGTACATGACGAAGCGAATTGGCCGCCGTACCGCACCACCGACCAGCAGCGCATCGACGAAGGACACATGATTACAGACCAGCACCGCCGCCCCCTCATCGGGAATTGCCTCCAAGCCACGATGTTCGACACGGTACATGGAGTGGCTAAGCAGCCAGATCATGAAGCGCATGCTGAACTCGGGAACGATCTTGAAGATGTAGCTGTTCACCGCGATGTTCATCAACGACACCACCAGGAACAGTTGCGGGATCGACAGTTCGGCCACGCTCAAGAACAGCATCGAGGCGATTGCCGAGACCACCATGAACAGCGCGTTGAGGATGTTGTTCGCCGCAATCACCCGCGCCCGTTCGTTCTCTGCAGTGCGCGCCTGAATCAACGCGTACAACGGCACGATGTAGAAGCCGCCGAACACGCCAATCCCAAGAATATCCGCGAGCACCCACCAGGCCTGGGCATGGCTCAACACCGCGAGCCAGCTGTGCGCTTGGGCAGCCTGCGGAAAATTGCCAGAATGCCACCACAGCAAGATGCCGAACACGGTCAGACCAATCGAGCCAAACGGCACCAAGCCGATCTCGATTTTGCGTCCCGACAGCCGCTCACAAAGCATCGAACCCAACGCGATACCGACCGAGAATACCGTGAGGATCAGCGTCACCACTGTCTCGTCACCGTACAACCACTCTTTGGCGTAGGCCGGAATCTGCGTCAGATAAATAGCACCCAGGAACCAAAACCAGGAGTTGCCGACAATCGAGCGTGACACCGCCGGCCGCTGCCCCAAGCCCAAACGCAGAATCGCCCAGGACTGGCGGAAGATGTTCCAGTCCAGCACCAATGTCGGTAAGGCGGCCGCCGCACGTGGAATGCCACGACTAGCCAGATAACCACAGCAAGCGACCAGCACGATCGCGATCGCAACCATCGGCGCATAAGCCTGCCCGGACATCATGATGCCGGCGCCAATGGTGCCGGCGAGAATCGCCAGGAAGGTGCCCATCTCCACCAGTGCGTTCCCACCGACCAGCTCTTCCTCTCGCAGCGCGGCCGGCAGGATCGAGTATTTCACCGGACCGAACAGCGCCGAGTGGGTGCCCATGCCGAACAACGCGAAAAACATCAGCGTCAGGTTATTCAACAGGAAACCTGTGGCTCCCACCGCCATGATGACGATCTCGGCCAACTTGATCGCCCGGATCAGCGCATCCTTGGCAAACTTCTCGCCGAACTGCCCGCCGAGAGCGGAGAACAGGAAGAATGGCAGGATAAACAACAGCGCACAGAGATTGACCAATACCGCTCGATCACCTGAAACACTGAGTTTGAAGAGGATGGCGAGGATCAACGACTGCTTGAAGACGTTGTCGTTGAAAGCACCGAGCAATTGCGTGATGAAGAACGGCAGGAAGCGCTTTTTACCAAGCAAAGCGAATTGCGAGTGTTGGGTCATCGTCCATGTACCTGGCGTTAGGCCGCAAGCGGCTGGGGAAGCCTCGATGAGCGTTTTCGCACATCCCGTATTGGACGGCAAGAAATCCCATACAAGCCACAGACCTCGACTCATTTTGTGCAAAGTAAGGCAAAAAAATGGGCGCCCAGCGGCGCCCATTACTACCTAGCTGACGATTTGACTGGCAATCAGAAACTGACCCCCGCTTGCACAAACAACGTGCGTGGCTGGCCAAGGTATTTGCCAAAGTTGTTGTCGACCGAACGGGTGAAGTACTGATGATCGAAGAGGTTCTTCACGCCGACGCCGAGCGTCAGGTTCGACAGTTGCGGACCAAAGTTGTATTCACCGCGGGCATTCCACAATCCGTAGCCCGGAATGTCGCCATAGCGGCCATCGGCACTTTCCTCGGTGATGTACACCGGGCCGGGGCCAGGCGAGCGCTGTTGCGACTGCGCGTAACCATCGAGGTTCCAGGTCCAGCGGTTGCGCTCGTAGCGCAGACCGAGGGTGGCGGTCTCTCGCGAGTAGAAGCTGAGATCCTTATCCGCAAACACGCCCTTATCCGCAGTGGCTTTGGTGTAGGCAAAGCTCGCGTAAGCCGAAAGCCCATCCAGGGCACTGTCGAGGCTGCCCAAGTCGTAGCTCAACGCTGTCTCGATGCCATTGTGGCTAGTCGCGCCCAACTGGGTCCAGCCATCCTGCTTGACGTACTGCAACTGGCTGTCGAAGTCGATGCGGAACAGCGTGACCTCGGCACTCCAGGCGCCGTTGTTGTACCGCGTGCCAACCTCGTAGGTATGTGCTTTCTCCGGCTCCAGGCCAGGGCCGACCTCGTTGCCGTAGGACGGCAGCGGAGCGCCCGGGTCCTGGCCCAGCTGGAAGTACTGCAGGCTGCCGAACGAGGTGTTGTAGTTGGCGTAAAGCTTCCAGGCATCGGACAGGTGATACATGACGTTCAGCGATGGCAGCGGCTCAAGGTAATTGACCTCACGCTGAAAGCCCTTCAGGCGGCTGTGCCAGGTGGTGCGGACGCGCTCGTAACGCAGGCCTGGCGTCACCGTCCAATTGCCGACATTGATCCGATCGTCGATGTACACCGAATGAGCCTCGGTACCGCCGGTATTGTCCGCAGTCACTGTAACCGGCGTGGCGTACGGCGAGCCACCCGCACGCAGATAGGCACCACTGCTCTTGGTGGTTTCGTGCATACCCTCATCGATATAGCGGTAGCCAACCCCCACCTCATGAGAAGTGTCGCCCGCAAAGAACAGCTGCGAGTAGCGTGGCTCGATGCCAAACACGTGATATTCGCGCGGGTAGGACAGCAACTTATCCGTCCGCGGGTTGGCTGGGGCAACTTGCTCGGTGACGATATTGCTGCCGCGGAAGCTTTCGTAATAGTAGGAAGCCAGCTCGAAGGTGCGCAGCTCATCCGGCGTGCGGGTGTACTTGAAGGAAATGTCCTTACGTTCACCTTCGAAAGTGTCGTACGGACGCACCGACTGATACGGATCGTCCTCGAACTGTGCAGCCGAGAGGCCGCCCGGCATGTCCGCATCAGCCCGGTAGTAATGCAGGCTAGTGGCCAGCTCATCGATTTCGCTCAGGGCGAATTTGTTCTTCAGCATGAAGTCATCGATCAGCGTGCCATTGTTCTCATCGCGATAACCCGCGCCGCGCACACCCGAATACAGCAGTGCCGCGCCCATGCCGTTGTCGGCCGTGCCACCGAGAAAGGCGCTGGTCTGGGTCTTGAAACCACCATGCCCGGCCACTTCGGAGGTGATGCTGGCATTACCAGCAGTCTCGGCGGGGATTTCCCGGGTGATGAAATTGATGATCCCGCCGACGTTCTGCGGGCCATAGCGCACGGCGCCACCGCCGCGCACCACGTCGATCGATTGCAGGTTGCCGACGGCCACCGGCGCCAACGACAACTGCGGCTGGCCATAGGGGGCGAACGCCATCGGTACGCCGTCGATGAGGATGGTCGAGCGCGGCGACAACCGCGAAGTCAGCCCGCGCGCACCAACGTTCAAGGCCAGATCGCTGCCACCGGTACCGTTGCTTTCCTGCACCTGCAGACCCGGCACACGGCGCAATAACTCACGTACATGCTCGGCGCCGCTCTCGTGGATGGTTTCCTCGCGAATCACCGTACGGGCGCCGGGGTGGTTCTTCACGTCCTCGTCGGTCGCATCGCCGAGCCAGTCCCCCACCACTTCGACATTTTCCAGTTCCAGCGTATCGGCCGACACCTGCACGCTGGAAAAAGCCAGGGCAACGCCCAAGGCCAAGTGACTGCGCCGACTGACAAACAACATGATTGCTCCCACGGATAACG
>JBOICE010000208.1:0-8116 GCA_050739815.1 Pseudomonas sp.
TCCACCCTCCTGGCGGAAATCCAGCGTATCCCTGTTATTACCTAGGCGCTTCCTGCGCGACGTCCATGGCTGCAGAGTACCCGCGGCCAGTACGGGACGATAGCGGCGATCGGCAGCACACCGTGTAAGCCTAAGCTTACAAACCAACCAAGCGTCCGCTTGGCTTCCTTTTGTGACGCAGGACTTGTTAGACTCATCTTGTCCTACAAAAACAACAGACCCCGACACGGCGGTTCAAGGGCCAAGACCATGCGCGCAGTTGTGATTGCCCTCTCTTGTCTAGCGGCGTGTGCCGCCTCCCCGGCCTTCGCCGGCGGACAAGACCAACTCCCTGACCCCAAAGTTGCCGTCGAGCAATTTTTTTGGAAACAGCTCTACGCGAACGGAGGGAGCTCCCTTTATTGCGGCACAGCGTTCGGCGCCGAACGCGGCCAAGTCACCGCCAGCCTGGTGTACAGCAGCAAACAGATCAAATCGGCTATGCACTGCCTGACCGACAACCAGTGCGCGGTCTCGAACCCGCAATACCCTTACATGCTTGCCGACCTGCATAACGTTTACCCGGAGATGAGTCGGGTCGAATTGGCGCGGCGCAATGCGCAGTTCGGTGAGCTCGACGACAGCGTACCGAGCAAGTTCAGCGATATAGGCTGCGACCTGAAAGCCAGCTTCCAACTGATCGAGCCGCGTGATCAGGCCAAGGGCAACGTGGCGCGGGCCATCTTCTACATGCACAGCGAGTATGGCCTGCCCATTGTCGGCCAGCTGCAGATGTACAAACGCTGGAACCAGATGGACCCGCCGGATGCTCAGGAGAAAGCCCGGAATGCGCAGATCGAAGCGATTCAAGGCACTCGTAACCGCTTTATCGACGCACCAGCTGCGGCCGACCAGCTTACTCAGGAGTGAAGCCTGGGCACGTCGCAGTCGAATTTAGCCGAGTACCGCGGACAGCCTGCGCCACCCGTAACCCACCTCTAAAAGAGTAAATGGGCGGAAAACAAAAAGCCCCGCAATCGCGGGGCTTTTCTATTGCGACAGCCTTAGAACTGCGCGGCATCCAACAGGTACAGCGACTCGCTACCGGCCTTGACCGAAGCCGTCAGCGAATGAATACGCGGCAGCAAACGGGCAAAGTAGAAACGCGCGGTACCCAGCTTGCTGGCGTAGAACTCGTCCTGGGTTTCCTTGCCCAGCGAAGCCTTGGCCATCAGTGCCCACATGTAGGCGTAAGCGGTGTAGCCGAACACATGCAGGTACTCGACCGAGGCCGCGCCGATTTCGTTCGGATTACCTTTGGAGCTGTGCAGCAGCCAATCCGTCAAGTCGTCGAGGTTCGCCACTGCCGCTTTCAGCGGCTCGACGAACTCGGCCAGGCCCGCGTCGGCCGAGGCGGCGAAGGCCTTGATCTCGTCGGCGAAATGCTTATAGAAGATGCCGCCGCTGCCAACGATCTTGCGACCGACCAGATCGAGCGCCTGGATGCCATTGGTGCCTTCGTAGATCTGGGTGATACGCACGTCGCGCACCAACTGCTCCTGGCCCCACTCACGGATAAAGCCGTGGCCGCCGAAGATTTGCTGGCCGTGGATGGTAGTTTCCAGGCCGAGATCAGTCAGGAAGGCCTTGGCCACCGGGGTCAACAGGGCGACCAGCTCTTCCGCGCGTTTGCGGGTGAGTGTGTGTTCGCTGAACTTGGCGGTGTCCAGCTGCATGGCGACGTAGGAGGAGAATGCCCGCCCCCCTTCGTTCAGGGCCTTCATGGTCAGCAGCATGCGGCGCACGTCCGGATGCACGATGATCGGGTCAGCGATTTTGTCTTTCGCCACCGGGCCGGTCGGCGCACGGCTTTGCAGACGATCGCGGGCATATTCGATGGCGTTCTGGTAGGAACGCTCACCCGCCGCCAAGCCTTGGATACCGACACCCAGACGCTCGTAGTTCATCATGGTGAACATCGCCGCCAGGCCTTTGTTCGGACCATCGATGATGTAGCCGGTGGCCGCGTCGAAGTTCATCACGCAGGTCGCAGACCCCTGGATGCCCATCTTGTGCTCGATCGAGCCACAGGTGACGGTGTTGCGTTCGCCCAGGCTGCCATCGACATTGACCATGTACTTCGGCACCAGGAACAACGAGATACCCTTCGAGCCAGCCGGGGCATCTGGCAGTTTGGCCAGCACCAGGTGGATGATGTTCTCGGTCAGATCGTGCTCGCCGCCGGTGATGAAAATCTTGGTGCCGCTGACCTTATAGGAACCGTCGGCCTGCGGCTCGGCCTTGGTGCGGATAATGCCCAGATCGGTGCCGGAGTGTGGCTCGGTCAGGCACATGGAGCCGGCCCAAACACCCGCATACATGTTCGGCAGGTAGGTTTGCTTGAGCTCTTCGCTGGCATGCGCGTTGATCGACAGGCAGGCGCCGGCAGTCAGCATCGGGTACAGGCCGAACGACAAGTTTGCCGAGTTGAGCATTTCTTCTACTTGCGCGCCGAGGGCTTTCGGCATGCCCATGCCCCCATAGTTCGGGTCGCCGCCCACACCGACCCAGCCGCCTTCGCCGTAAACTTTGTAAGCTTCGGGGAAACCGGCCGGGGTGCTGACTGCTGTGTTGTTCCAGCGGCAGCCTTCTTCGTCGCCGCTGCGATTGAGTGGCGCGATGGTTTTTGCGGTGACCTTACCGGCCTCTTCGAGGATCGCCTCGGCGGTATCGGCATCGACGGTTTCTGCCAGGGCCGGTAATTCGGTCCAGAGTTTAGCGACCTCGAAAACTTCATTGAGGACGAAGCGCATGTCGCGCAGGGGTGCTTTGTAGTCAGCCATGGGGCGATCCTCGAACGATCCAACGGAGCGGGTATAACGCAGGCGTTGGAGTTTAACCGAACAACTTTTCAGACACATAGAGTCGCGTCGCGACCATAAAGTCACTTACAAGTCACAATATTGTATCGATAAAAAAGCCCGCCAAATGGCGGGCCTTGCAGGCTTAATAACCGCCCGTCAGAGCGCGAACTGCTCGGCCGGCAACTGCATCAGGCAGTCGCTACCCGCCTCTACCGCAGCCAGATGCGCGGCTGTGCGCGGCAGCAGTCGCTTGAAGTAAAACTCGCAAGTCGCCAGCTTCGCCTGGTAATACGCCGCTTCGCCGCTGCCAGCCTTGAGTCGGTCCTGGGCGACCACGGCCATCCGCAGCCAGAAATAGCCAAGGATGATGTAGCCGGAGTACATCAGGTAATCCAGGGCGGCCGCACCGACTTCGTCCGGGTTCTGCATTGCCGCCATTCCGACTTTCTGGGTCAGCTCGCCCCACTGCAGATTGAGTTTGGCAAGCTGGGCGAAATAACCCTGCAACTGCGGATGTGTGGCATTCGTCTCGCAGAACTTGTGCACCAATTTGGTAAAGCCCTGCAGCAGCTCGCCTTGGCTGCCAAGGACCTTGCGGCCGAGCAAGTCGAGCGCTTGAATGCCATTGGTACCTTCGTAGATCGGCGCAATCCGGCAGTCACGCACCAGCTGCTCCATGCCCCACTCGCGGATAAAACCATGGCCGCCGAACACCTGCATACCGTGGTTGGTCACCTCCAGACCGGTCTCGGTCATAAAAGCCTTGCAGACTGGCGTGAGTAAGGCCAACAGGTTTTCGGCCTCCTGGCGTTTTTCCTCGCTGGCACTGCCGTGGGCAACGTCCAGTAGCTGCGCGGTGAAATACGCCAGCGCTCGATTGCCTTCGTTAAAGGCCTTCATGGTCAGCAACATACGCCGTACATCGGGATGCACGATGATCGGGTCGGCCGCTTTGTCCGGCGCCTTCGGACCGGTTAAAGCGCGCATTTGCAGGCGTTCGTTGGCGTACTTGATCGCGCCCTGAAAGCTTGCCTCACCCAGGCAAAGTCCCTGCATGCCGGTGCCCAAGCGGGCATGGTTCATCATGGTGAACATACAGTTGAGGCCTTTATTGGCCTCGCCGATCAGAAAACCCTTGGCGCTATCGAAGTTGATCACGCAGGTGGCCGAGGCCTTGATGCCCATCTTGTGCTCAATCGAGCCGCAAGACACTGCATTGCGTGCGCCCGCCTCACCCTGCGCATCAGGCAGGAACTTCGGCACGATGAACAGCGAAATTCCCTTGGTGCCGGCAGGCGCGTCGGGCAACTTGGCCAGCACCAGATGAACGATATTTTCGCTCATGTCGTGTTCGCCGGCCGAGATGAATATCTTGCTGCCGCTGATCGCGTAACTACCATCCGCCTGGGGGACGGCGCGCGTCTTGATGATGCCCAGATCAGTACCGCAGTGCGCTTCAGTCAGGCACATGGTGCCAGTCCAGCTGCCGGCGGTCATGCGCGTCAGGTAGGTCTGTTTCTGTTCTTGCGTACCATGGGCATGGATCGCCGACATGGCGCCCTGCGTCAGCCCCGGATACATGCCCCAGGAGGTGTTGCTGGCAGCGACCATTTCACTGATCAGCAGGCCCAGCGAGTGCGGCAAGCCCTGACCGCCGTAGTCAGGGTCGGCAGCCAGGCCCATCCAGCCACCTTCGGCATATTGGACGAAGGCTTCTTTGAAACCTTTCGGGGTAGTCACCACGCCGTTATTGAATTGGCATTCCTCCTCATCGCCGGAGCGATTCAGCGGCGCCAGCACCTGCTCGCAGAACTTGGCGCCCTCTTCGAGGATGGCGTTGACCATGTCCGGGGTTGCATCGCTCGCGCCAAGCGCGGCGTAACTGGCGTGAAAATCAAAGACTTCATCGATCAGAAAGCGCATGTCGCGCAGGGGAGCCTTGTACTCGGGCATGGTAGTTCTCCGTCAACAGCTACGCAGGAGGCGTAATCGAGTCGATCACGCTACTGCCGACCCCTAGTCGAGAACAATCACCGTACAGCCGCTGAATGCGCCGCCATAAGTACCCGTCAGCTTACTCGGCCGAGGCTGCGACGCGCACCGCGCCACGGCGCTTCTGCCCATGCGCCATCACGCAATTACGGCCCGCACCCTTGGCCGCATAGAGCGCCCGATCGGCAGCCTTGATCACCTCTTCGGGGGTGCGCTGATCGTTCTCTTTCTCCGCCACCCCGATACTCACCGTGACTGAAACACTGCCTACCCCGGCGCCACCGCGCTTTTGTCGGCCACGCCGGTCATCTTGCGGCCGGCTGCCTTTATCGCGCAGTTGCACGGTGTAGGCCTCGATTGCCTGGCGCACGACTTCCAGGTGCGGCCGGCACTCCTCCAGCGTCTTGCCCGAGAACACCAGGGTGAACTCCTCGCCACCGTAGCGGTAAGCCTTGCCACCCCCGCCGATCTTGCGCAGTTGGCTGGCGACCACACGCAGCACCTGGTCGCCGACATCATGGCCATGGGTATCGTTGAATTTCTTGAAATGATCGACGTCAGCCATGGCGATCACGTAGTTGCGCCCCAACCGTGGCAGCCGCTCGTTCAGCGCACGGCGGCCGGGCAGGCCGGTCAGCTCGTCGCGAAAGGCCATTTGATAGGCCTCGTGAGCCACCGCCGCGGCCAGGATCAACATCACCTGGCTACTCATCACGTTCAGCCCATGCGGCAGGAGAAAGGTCTTTGGCAGCATCCAGCACAGCCCGAGCAACCCCACCAATTGCGCCGCATGCAACGGCCGCGGATGGCGCAGGTACTGAACCAGCAGCACGCCAAAAGCGATCAGGATGAGCGGGTAGGCCAGCTGAATCATGCTCATCCAGTCGGCGTGCAGGATCGGCCAACGAATTTGCACCAACCATGTCAGCAAGGCATCGGGATATCGCTGCGCCAGAGCCAGCGCGACGCCGCCGATCGCAAACAATACCGCGGCGCGGGCAATCAGGTCGCGCAGCAGGTGAGTCCGCTCCAGCCACGCCGCATACAGCCCATAGAGCAAGGGCAACAGCAGGCTGCAGAGATGAAAGAGCAGCGCGGCGTCGTGCCGGGTCTGGCCATGCGCCCGGTAGTAGTCGGTCTGGGTGTCGAGCACGAAGTACGCGAGGTAGACCACCAGCAGCAGAAACAACTCACGCTGGCGGGCATAGACCAGACAAAAAGCACCGCCCAGCGTCAGCAGCAGCGTCGGGAGCACATTGAACAGCGAGGTAAAAAACTCACTCAGTGCATTCAAGCTGGCAGCCGCCATCCCAGTGCCCAGGAGTAGCAACGACGGCAAGAAATGACTGAGGCGAACAGCTGTGAACCGAGACAAGACAAAATTCCAAAGACTGACAGCCCGAACAGGCCATAGCTGGCATTTTGCCTGCTTACGTGGAGCTCAGCACTCGCTCAAGTCGCAAATTCATCACTAGCTATGCGAAGTGCTCGCGCCAGAGTTGAAAAGCGCAGGCAAAAAAATGCCGCTCACCCGCGAGGGTGAACGGCATTTTTATAGCTGATGCCAGGTTACGACTTAGTAACCCAGGGCGAAATGCTCTTCGTCCATGTCCATCAGGTTGCTGGCGCCGGACAGCATCGTCTCTACATGCGCACGGGTGCGCGGCAGAATGCGTTGGAAGTAGAAGCGCGCGGTCTGCAGCTTGGCTTTGTAGAACGCTTCTTCCGAAGTGCCCTCGGCCAACTTCTCGGCGGCCAGACGAGCCATGTCCGCCCAGAAGTAGGCCAGGCAGACGTAACCGGAATACATCAGGTAATCCACCGAAGCGGCACCGACTTCTTCGCGGTCTTTCATCGCCGCCATACCGACCTTCATGGTCAGCTCGCCCCACTCTTTGTTCAGTTTGGCCAACGGCGCCACGAACTCTGCGACAGCAGTGTTGGCTTCGTTGTTCTGGCAGAACTTGTGGACGATCTTGGTGAAGCCTTTCAGCGCTTCGCCTTGAGTCTGCAGCACCTTGCGGCCGAGCAGGTCGAGGGCCTGGATACCGGTAGTACCTTCGTACAGCATGGAGATACGGCTGTCGCGAACGTTCTGCTCCATGCCCCACTCGGCGATGAAGCCGTGACCGCCATAGATCTGTACGCCGTGGTTAGCCGCTTCGAAGCCGACTTCGGTCATGAACGCCTTAGCGATCGGCGTCAGGAAAGCCAGCAGGCCATCGGCTTGTTTCTTCTGCTCTTCGTCCTGGCTGTACTTGACGATGTCGACCTGCTTGGCAGTGAAATACACCATCGCCCGGTTGCCTTCGGCAAAGGCCTTCATGGTCAGCAGCATACGGCGCACGTCAGGGTGCACGATGATCGGGTCGGCGGCCTTGTCCGGCGCTTTCGGGCCAGTCAGCGAACGCATTTGCAGACGCTCACGAGCGTATTTAAGGCCACCCTGGAAGCCGACTTCGGCGTGGGCCAGACCTTGCAAAGCAGTACCCAGGCGAGCGGTGTTCATAAAGGTGAACATGCAGTTCAGACCTTTGTTCGCTGGGCCGATCAGGTAGCCGGTCGCACCGTCGAAGTTCATCACACAGGTAGCGTTACCGTGGATGCCCATCTTGTGCTCGATCGAACCGCAGGTCACGGCGTTGCGCTCACCGGCGCTGCCATCGGTGTTCGGCATGAACTTCGGCACGATGAACAGCGAAATGCCTTTGGTGCCTTGCGGCGCATCAGGCAGGCGAGCCAGAACGATGTGGACGATGTTATCGGCCATGTCGTGCTCACCAGCGGAGATGAAAATCTTGGTGCCGGAAACTTTGTACGAGCCGTCCGCTTGCGGTTCGGCCTTGGTACGCAGCATGCCCAGATCGGTGCCGCAGTGCGGTTCAGTCAGGCACATGGTGCCGGTCCACTCACCGGAAACCAGTTTAGTCAGGTAGGTGTGCTGCTGTCCGGCAGTACCGTGCTCAGAAATCGTGTTCATCGCACCGTGGGACAGGCCTGGGTACATGCCCCAGGACCAGTTCGACTCACCCACCATTTCGCTGATGGCGAGACCGAGCGACTCAGGCAGGCCTTGGCCACCGTGATCGACGTCGTGCGCCAGGCTCGGCCAGCCACCTTCGACGAACTGCTTGTAGGCTTCCTTGAAGCCAGCCGGGGTCTTAACGCCGGACTCGCTCCAGGTGCAACCTTCGGTGTCACCCACACGGTTCAGTGGCGCCAGCACCTGTTCACAAAACTTGGCGCCTTCCTCGAGAATGGCGTTGACCATGTCCGGGGTA